>JALWTZ010000314.1 GCA_026993285.1 Lysobacterales bacterium
TGATCACGCCTTCCTTGCCCACCTTGGCCATGGCATCGGCGATGATCTGGCCGATGGAGCTGTCGGAGTTGGCGGAAATGGTGCCCACCTGGGCAATGGCATTGTTGTCGCTGCAGGGCACGGACAGTTCGTGCAGCTTGTCCACGGCCACGCTTACGGCCTTGTCGATGCCGCGCTTGAGGTCCATGGGGTTCATGCCGGCGGCCACAGCCTTCATGCCTTCACGCAGAATGGCCTGTGCCAGCACAGTGGCGGTGGTGGTGCCGTCACCGGCGATGTCGGAGGTTTGCGAAGCCACTTCCTTCACCATCTGGGCACCCATGTTCTCGAACTTGTCTTCCAGTTCGATTTCCTTGGCCACGGACACGCCGTCCTTGGTTACGGTGGGTGCGCCGAAGGACTTCTCCAGCACCACGTTACGGCCCTTGGGGCCCAGGGTCACCTTCACGGCATTGGCCAGAATGTTGACACCTTCTACCATGCGGCTACGCGCGCTGGTACCAAACTTGACTTCTTTTGCACTCATCTTGCTTTCCTCTTCAATTCCAGAATTGCAGACTGAATCAGCCGGTGATTACAGCCATGATGTCTTCTTCGCGCATGACGAGATATTCCTCGCCATCCACCTTGATTTCGGTTCCGGAGTACTTGCCGAACAGCACCTTGTCGCCCACTTTCACATCCAGTGCGCGAACTTCGCCGTTCTCCAGAATCTTGCCGTTGCCCACGGCCATGACCTCACCCTTGCTGGGCTTTTCCGTTGCACTGTCGGGAATGACAATGCCGCCCGGCGTGGTGCGTTCCTCTTCCATACGCTTGATGATCACACGGTCGTGTAATGGACGAATGTTCATGTATTGCAACTCCTCTAGTTCGAACTTCAGGTTGGCCAATGTTCTGATCGGTAGCCAACAGATGGGTACAGCCGGCCAGCCTTTCAAGGCCTGACCGGAAATTTTTTTCCGAAACCCCAGATAGGGGCTGCGCGCCCACCTTTCAAGAGCCCGGCAGAAAAAACCCGGTCCGCGGCCTCTGTGCGCATCCGGCAAACTTGGGTACACTGCCCGGCCAGGGTGTTTCTGTGCTTTTTGCCGCTGATGACAGGTCTGAACCCATGACAACGCCATGTGCCCTGCTCCTGCTGACCACCTGCCCCGACGCGGACAGCGCGGAACGGATCAGCCGGACGCTGGTCTCAGAAGGACTGGCCGCCTGCGTGGGGCAATTGCCCGGCCTGCTTTCCACTTACCGTTGGCAGGGCAACATCGAGCAGGCGAGGGAATACCAGCTGCTGATCAAGGCATCGATTCGCCACAAAGAGGCACTGATGGACCGAATCATGGCACTGCATCCCTATGAGGTGCCGGAACTGTTGATACTGAATGTGGATGACGGCCTGCCGGCCTATCTGCACTGGCTGGATGAAACGAGTGATACCCATGAAGCTGATTAAAACCCGTGTGACTGTCCTGCTGGCCCTGAGCTGGCTGCTGTCCCTGCCTGCCCTGTCTGTCAATCCGGATGAACTGCTGCCACCGGAACAGGCCTATGTGTTCAGCGCCCGGGTCAATACCGCGGGCAAGGTGGATTTCCGCTGGAAGATCGCTGACGGCTACTATCTCTACAAAAGCCGCATCCATTTCAAGAGCCTGACCCCCGGCATCACCCTGGGCGAGGCGCAACTGCCCAAGGGCAAGGTCAAGAAAGACGAGTTCTTCGGCACGGTGGAAACCTATCGTCACAAGGTACGTGGCCGCCTGCCCTACCAGGGCCAGGCAGCGGCGCTGGAACTGGAGGTGGAATCCCAGGGCTGCGCCGATATCGGCGTCTGTTACCCGCCCTACCGGCAGACGGTCAAGCTGGAACTGCCCGGCACGGCCACCCGCCCGCCCGTGCAGGCCGACCCCAAGCCCGTGGCGCTGAACAACCTGTTTGCCACACCGGAAGCCAATGACGACGGCTTCCTCGACCCCGATCTCGCCTTCCGCGCCGATGCCATCGTCGACCAGCCCGACCGGCTGCTGGCCCGTTTCGAGCCCGAGAAGGGCTATTACCTGTATAAGGACAAATTCCGCTTCCGTGTGCTGGAGCCGGCCGGTATCGGCATCACGGCGAACCTCCCTCAGGGGGTGTTCCATGACGACCCCGAATTCGGCCGTGTCGAAGCCTATGAAGAGCCGGTGGAAATCCCCCTTGTGCTGCAGCGGGGTGAACACAGCGGTGCCACAGGCGTTACCCTGGAAATGGATTATCAGGGCTGCAAGAAGGACGCCATCTGCTACCCGCCTCAGAAAAAGCAAATCACGCTGCAACTGCCCGCCCTGCCGGCTGGTGCTGCCACTGCCGATGTGAAAGCAGCGTCCACGACCAGCGCACCCCCGCCCGCCGACAGCAGCAAGGGTTCCGCCGAAGCCGATACCCGTGCGCCCCTGTCCGAGCAGGACCGCCTGGCCGCTTCCCTGGCCGAACAGGGCTGGCTGGCCGTACTGGCCTTCTTCGGCTTTGGCCTGTTGCTGGCCTTCACGCCCTGCGTATTCCCGATGATTCCCATCCTCTCCGGCATCATCGCCGGGCAGGGGGACAACATGAATGCCCGCAAGGGCTTCGTGCTGTCACTGGTCTATGTGCTGGCCATGGCCGTCACCTACACCGTGGCCGGCATACTGGCCGGGCTGTTTGGCCAGAACCTGCAGGCGGCCTTCCAGAGCCCGTGGATTCTGGGTACCTTCAGCCTGGTCTTTGTGGCCCTGGCCTTTTCCATGTTTGGCTTTTTCGAGCTGCAGCTGCCCACGGCACTGCAAAGCCGGCTGACGGAAATCAGTAACAAACAGCAGGGTGGCAACCTGGTGGGCGTGGCCATCATGGGCTTTCTTTCCGCCCTGATCGTCGGCCCCTGCGTGGCCCCGCCGCTGGCCGCAGCCCTGATCTACATCGGCCAGACGCAAGACCCCGTGCTTGGGGGTGCCGCCCTGTTCGCCCTGTCCATGGGCATGGGCGTACCGCTGCTGCTGGTGGGCATCGGCGCCGGCAAGTACCTGCCACGGGCCGGCGGCTGGATGGACGGTGTCAAGGCGGTATTCGGCGTCATGCTGCTGGGCCTGGCCCTGTGGATGCTGGAGCGCATACTGCCCGGCCAGCTCATCGTGCTGGGCTGGGGCCTGCTGCTGCTGACCTCCTCGGTGTACATGGGCGCCTTTGAGCCCCTGGCCGAGGCTGTAAGCGGCTGGCGCAAGCTGTGGAAGGGGCTGGGCCTGGCGCTGGCGCTGACAGGCGGCGCGCAACTGGCCGGCGCCCTTGCCGGTGCCGATGACTGGCTGGAACCACTGGCGCCCTTCCGCGGCGGTGGCACCACTACCCTGGTACAGGCCGGCAGCCCGCAGGAAAAGACCGATTTCATCACCATTCATACAGAGGCGGAACTGGACCAGCTGATGCAGCAAGCGAAAGCCGAGGGCAAGGTGCTGATGCTGGATTTCTACGCCGACTGGTGCATCGAGTGCAAGCGCATGGAAAAAAATGTCTTCTCCCGTCCTCATGTACAGGAGAAGATGGCCCGCATGCTGCTGGTGAAGGCGGATGTCACCGCCAATGACGAGGAAAACCAGAAACTGCTGCAACGCTTCGGCATTATCGGCCCACCGGCCACCCTGTTCTTCGCGCCGGACGGGCGGGAGCTGAAGCGCTGGCGGCTGGTGGGTTACCTGGAAGCCGACCGCTTTGCCCAGCACCTGGAGAGCCTGCCGCAATGAGACAGCAACTGATGATTGTACTGGTGGCCTTTTCCGCTGCCCTGGCCGGCTTTGCACTGAGTATCTGGATTTCCAGACAACAAGCTGTTCCAGTGGCATCGCAAGTGGCAACTTCTCATGCCATGGATGTTTCAGCTTCTCCTCCGGCGCCCCGCTTCACCCTGAACGATCTGGATCAAAAGCCACACAGTCTGGATGACTGGCGTGGCAAGGTGGTGCTGATCAATTTCTGGGCTACCTGGTGCCCGCCCTGTGTGCACGAGATTCCAGAACTGGTGCAATTGCAGCAGCAACTGGGCCCGCGGGGTCTGCAGGTGGTGGGCATTTCCGATGAAGCGGCCGAAGACATCCGTGCCTTCATGAAGAAGCTTGCCTTCAACTATCCCGTGCTGCGCAACCCGCCTGAACAGGGGGATCTGTCCATCAACTACGGCAACAGCCAGGGCATAC
>JALWTZ010000315.1 GCA_026993285.1 Lysobacterales bacterium
AACAACTGCTGCCGCTGATGGTGCAGGTGGCCGAAGCACTGGATTATGCCCACCAGCACGGCGTCATCCACCGTGATATCAAGCCGGCCAACATGCTGTATGAAAAACAGGGTGGCCGTATCGTGGTAACAGACTTTGGCGTGGCCTCCCTGCAGGACGCCAGCCAGACCCGTACCGGCACCGTGCTGGGCAGCCCGTCCTACATGGCACCGGAACAGGTCAACGGCAAATCGGTGGATGGCCGGGCGGATATCTATGCCCTGGGTGTCAGCCTCTACCAGCTCAGTACCGGGCGCCTGCCCTTCGAAGGTGACACACTGGCCAATGTGATGTACCGTATCACCCACGAAAAATGCACACCGCCCAGACGCATTCGGCCCGAGCTGCCGGAGAGGCTGGAGGCGATTATTCTCAAGGCGATGCACAAACAGGCCGGCAGGCGTTTTGCCACCGGCGAGAAACTGGCCCAGGCACTGCGTGAACTGCTGGCCGGCCACTGAAACAGCCCAACATCGAACGCACGGAACACCATGCCCAGATTGAAACTTGTTGTGGATGCCATCAGCATCCGGGAATATGAACTGGCCGATGAACCGGTTTTCATTGGCCGTCACCCCAAAAATGCCGTGGTACTGGATGACAGCACGGTCTCCGGCCAGCACGCGGCCATCGTGCCGGAACCCAGCCCCTATCTGGAAGATGCATTGCAGTATTACATCGAGGATCTGAACAGCACCAACGGCACCCGCCTCAACGGGCTGGATCTGAACAAGAAAACCCTGCTGGCCAATGGTGACGTGATCCAGATCGGCCGCCAGTCCCTGCATTTTGTTGACGAAACGGCGACCGATCCGGGCAGAACCGATATTCTCCTGCCGGAAGACAGTACCAGCTGATTCGGCTGCAGTTCAGGGCGGCAAACCGTGTACTCAGGCCGGCGTTTCGCTTGCCGACGGGGCTGGCTCCATATTGCGGCTGGGCGGCAGATAAAGCTCAAAACAGCGTTGCTCACCATCGCAGGATTCATCCAGCAAACCACCATTGCGCAGGGCCAGCGCCTGTACCGTACTGAATAGCCATTGTCTGCGGCTTTCCTGCGCTTCATGGGTGCCACTGGCATCCTGCAGCAGGGAGAAACGCAGCAGCAGGTAGGGAATCTGCAACAACTGAAAAGCGGCTGCGGTGTCTTCGTCCAGGGCCTGTTCACTCAGGCTGATTTGTATGCGCGCTTCCCTGCCCGGCATGCCCAGCAGCTCATCGAGAATAAACTGAAAAATCAGGGTAATCTGGGAACGGTCGGCAAACACCCGCGTCTTGCGCGTGTGAAAGAGCAATTGCACCTCCGCGCCGGATCGCTGTTGAACACGCTGCACGCAGGTACTGGAGATCAGTTCTTCCAGGTCAAGGATTTCAGGCTGGTAGGCATCCAGACTCGCCATCCGCTCCAGCATGACCAGGGTGTTCTGCACCGTGCCAAACAACTCCTTCATCTGCCGCCAGGCAAACAGCCGCCGGTCTTCGTCCTCGGCTTCCAGCATTTTGGCCGATTCTTCCTTCATCAACGTCAACCAGCGGCGGATTTCCCGTGCCAGTTCCCTTGAAATCTCCATCATCGCATCCAGCCTGCGCACATCCCGTGCCTTTTCTTCCAGCCGGTGTGCCTCATCGATGTCGGTCAACATGCAGACAACGGCAGGCTGTTCTTTCCACTGGATGCGGCTCACCCGCAACTGCACCCACAAGTAACGCCCGTCCTTGCGCTGCAGGCGGAAGGGGTAGTTGTCGCTGGAGGGCAGTTCACCTTCGATACGCTGCAAGTGGTTGCGGCGTATGTGCAGGCGATCCGCCGGGGCAACAAACTGGCTGTAGTCCATGCCCTTCAGTTCGTCCGCCGTGTAGCCGGTCATCCGGGTAGTGGCCTGGTTCGGGCGGATGATCTCGCCGTTCTGGATGACAAAAATGGCATCTTCCGTTTGCTCGAACAGCGTCCGGTAAAACCGCAGATGCTCATCCACACGACCCAGCCTGTAAACCACCCAGAGCACCAATGGAAACATCAGAATCAGGGCCGCCAGCAAGCCCGAGGCTCCCAGCCACAGACTGGCCAGGCCCACTGCCGTCACCAGGCTTAACAGTGCCAGGGTGAACCAGAGGGGGTGTTCGATCCACCACTGAATACGCATCAGCCGTCCTGCCCTTCCGGCTCGAAACGGAGAGAAACGGAATTGACGCAATAGCGCTCGCCGGTATCCGTCGGTCCATCGTCGAACACATGCCCGAGGTGGGCACCACAGTGGGCACAACAGATTTCCACCCGTATCATGCCGTGGCTGTGATCCGGTTGGCGGCGTACCACCTCACCCGGCAGCTCACGGTCGAAACTCGGCCAGCCACAACCGGCTTCAAACTGTGCGGAAGTATGAAACAGGGGATGATCGCAGGCAGCGCAATAGTACTGCCCGGCCATTTCCGGCACACGCCAGTTGCCTGAAAACGGCGGCTCGGTAGCCTGGTTGACCAGCACCTCAAAGGCCAATGGTGTCAGTTCACCGGCATCCCGCTTGCGAGCCAGTTTTGCTTTCAGTTTTTCATCCATAGGCCAGAAATCCCGCCCGGCAAAGCTGTGCTAGCATGTGCCAATCCCCTTGCAATGATTCAAAGTATACAAAAAACATGTCCTCCTTTGCCAGTGAGTTCCTCACCGTGGCACTGGCGCACGCGCTTGCCGTGGCCAGTCCAGGCCCGGACTTTGCCCTGATCCTGCGGCAGAGCGTGCGTCATGGTCGCAAAACCGCCATACTCGGCAGTTGGGGCATCGCCACGGGTATTCTGGTGCATGTAAGCTGGGCCTTGCTGGGTGTGGCCCTGCTGATCCGCAACACACCATTATTGTTCCAGTGGCTGCAATACCTGGCTGCTGCCTGGCTGGCCTGGATGGGTATCCAAAGCCTGCGTAGCCATCCGGCGCAGACAAACGAACCGGAGGAACAGGCACCACCCGCTGCCCATGCCTGGCTGGCAGGTTTCCTCACCAATGTACTCAATGCCAAGGCAACCCTTTTTTTTCTCGCCCTGTTTACCGTGGTCATCTCGCCGCAAACCCCCATCTGGCTGCAAGTGGGCTACGGCGCATGGATGAGCCTGGCCACCGGCCTGTGGTTCACAACCGTGGCCCTGCTGTTCACTCGCCCCGGCTGGCAGGCCCGCTACCGTCACTGGGAACACTGGATCGAACGCGGCATGGGGCTGGTACTGCTGTTTCTGGCCGCTGGCATCCTGCTACCCGTCGAATCCCTCTGAAGCGAATCAGGGCCGGACTGTACGACCTGCCCGTTTTGGATATACTGGCGCTTTTCTCCCGGAGAAGACCAACCCATGATTCGCCTATTCCTGTTGGCCCTGACAGGGCTGAGCCTGATTGGCACCTCAGTGGCCAACCCCCTGCATTATCCTGCCGCCCGCAAGGGCAAGCAGGTGGATGTCTACCACGGTACAACGGTAGCCGACCCCTATCGATGGATGGAAGATATCGACAGCCCGGAAGTCAAGCAATGGGTACAACAGCAACAGCAGTTGACCGAACAGTGGTTCAGCCGGATCCCGCAACGCGAAACCATCAGAAAACGCCTGGCCGCGCTGTGGAATTACGAAAAATTCGGTGTGCCCTGGAAGGAAGGCGGCCGCTATTTCTTTCGCAAGAACAATGGCTTGCAGAACCAGTCTGTTTTGTATGTGCAAGATACCCTGCAGGACAAACCCCGCGTACTGCTGGACCCGAACACCCTGTCAAAAGATGGCACCGTGGCCCTTTCCGGCCTGGAAGTCAGCCCGGATGGCCGCTATCTGGCCTATGGCCTGGCCGAAGCCGGCTCGGACTGGAACCACTGGCATGTGCGGGACATTGCCACCGGCCAGGACCTGCCCGACCGGCTGGACTGGGTGAAATTCAGCGGCGCCACCTGGCTGCCGGACGGTTCCGGTTTTTTCTACGCCCGTTACGACGCGCCCAAGGGTGGCAAGCTGAAGTCGGTCAATTATTTCCAGAAGCTCTATTTTCACCAGGTGGGCCAACCCCAGGAAAAGGACACTCTGGTCTACGAACGGCCGGACCAGAAGGAATGGGGCTTCTCCGCCTCGGTCAGTGAAGATGGCGATGTATTGATCATCACCGTCTGGCGCGGTACCGAAGACA
>JALWTZ010000316.1 GCA_026993285.1 Lysobacterales bacterium
GCCCGTCCCACAGCCTCGGCCTGATCCACATCCACCTGGGAGGCGATGTGACGGGCCGAGCGTTGCAGGTAGTCTGCAACCGCCCAGTGGTTTTTCAACCCAAGCTTCTCACGCACCATCTGGGCCAATACTGGAGCCACACCACCGAGCTGCGGGTGGCCGAAAGCATCCAGCATGGGTTGTTCTGAGAGAAACTGGCCATCTGCATCTTTCACCCCTTCGGAAGCTACCACCGTGCAATAGCCCACCCGATCCACAACCTGCTTGACCTTGCGCAAAAAGGCATTCTCGTCAAAATGGCGTTCCGGCATGAGAATCACATGCGGCGGATCGTCCTCGGCCTGTTGCACTACACCCGTACTGGCGGCCAGCCAGCCGGAATGACGGCCCATCACTTCAAAAATGAATACCTTGGTGGACGATTCAGCCATGGCCTGCACATCCAGGGAAGCCTCCAGGGTGGAGACCGCCACATACTTGGCCGCCGAGGCAAAGCCGGGGCTGTTGTCGGTGATGGGCAGATCATTGTCGATGGTCTTGGGAACAGCGATACAGGTGATGGGGTAGCCCATCTTCTCCCCCAGGCGGGAAACCTTCAGGGCCGTATCCGCTGAATCCCCACCACCGTTGTAGAAGAAATAGCCGATATCATGCGCCTGGAACACCTCGATCAGCCGCTCGTACTGGGCCTTGTGCTCGGAGAAACTGCCCAGCTTGAAGCGGCAGGAGCCGAAAACTCCACCCGGTGTCTGACGCATGCGCAACAGGTCTTCCTCGCCCAGTGCAGAAGTGTCATACAGGGCTTCTTGCAATACGCCCAGTATCCCGTTACGAGCTGCCAGGACGCGTCCGATGCTTTCCGGGTGCCGGCGCACTTCATCGATCACCGCGGCTGCGGTTACATTGATGACAGGCGTCACTCCACCGGATTGCGCATACAAGGCATTTTTGACGGCCATGGCTCACCCCCTGCAAGACTGCACTAAAGGCCAAAACGGCACCATTGGGCATTCACGCACAGGAAGCGTTAAAAAAACATTGATTTTCCACCTCCGGCGGCATAGCCTTCGCTGGATTGTATCTTTTCTGTTCACCCTTGAAACCAACGAGAGAGATGATGACCATGAGACCTGGTATCACAACCCGCTGGCTGCCCGCCCTGCTGACCGCAGCCGTCCTGAACCCCGTACTGGCCCAGGATAACGGTCAGGACAGCGAAGAACGCGCCCTGGAAGAAGTGCTGGTCACCGCGCAGAAGCGCAGTGAAAACCTGCAGGAAGTACCGGTGGCGGTTACCGCCATGCCCTCGGAGCAGGTGGAGCTGTTCACCTCCTCCGGCCAGGACATCCGCTTCCTGCGTGGCCGCCTGCCCAGCCTGCAGGTGGAATCCTCCTTCGGGCGGATTTTTCCCCGCTTCTACATTCGCGGCTATGGCAATACCGATTTCGACCTCAATGCCTCCCAGCCGGTATCCTTCGTCTATGATGACGTGGTACTGGAAAACCCGGTACTGAAGGGCTTTCCCGTATTCGACATCGCCCGCATCGAAGTGCTGCGCGGTCCGCAGGGCACGCTGTTTGGCCGCAATACGCCGGCAGGTATCGTCAAGGTGGAATCCAGGAAACCCTCTCAGGATTTCGAAGCCATCGCCAAGCTCTCCTACGGCAGCTTCAACAGTGCCAACCTCGAAGGCGCGCTCAATGGTGGCCTGAGTGACAACTGGTCGGCCCGTCTTTCCGTGCTCTACAACCACCGCAGTGACTGGGTGGACAATGGCCATACCGGAGAAAACGATGCCCTGGGCGGCTACAACGACCGGGCCGTTCGCCTGCAGTTTGGCTATGACAACAACGAGGACTACAGCCTGCTGTTCAACATCCATGCCCGCAGCCTGGATGGTACCGCCCGCCTGTTCCGGGCCAACATCATTGAACCCGGAACGAACAATCTGGTGGCCGACTTCGACCGCGATACCATCTACATCGATGGCCAGAACCAGCAGGAGCTGGATACTTTGGGCTTCAGCATCAAGGCCGAATGGGACATGGGCGGCCTGCTGCTGACCTCCATCACCGCCTACGAAAGCGCTGAACAGTACAGCCGCGGTGACATCGACGGCGGTTTTGGCGCTTCCTTTGCGCCGCCCTACGGCCCCGGTTTCATTCCCTTTGCGGCGGAATCCGCCGATGGCATTCCCGATCTCAGCCAGTGGAGCCAGGAACTGCGCCTGTCCAGCCAGAACGATGGCCCGCTGAACTGGCAGGCCGGCCTGTTCTGGTTCAGTGAAGACCTGACCATCGAAAGCTTCAGCTTCGATACCGTCTTTGGCGGCAGCCAGAACGGTTATGCCATCCAGCACCAGCAAACCGATGCCTGGGCCGTGTTCGGCTCGGTGGATTACGCACTGAGTGAAGCCACGACCCTCAAGGCCGGCCTGCGCTGGTCCGATGACAGCAAGGATTTCGATGCCGAGCGCACCCAGTCCCCGCTGTCCTTCCTGGGCATTGGCCCCATCGGCCCGCTGTACGCCAATGTGGGGGATTCCAGGCTGAGTTGGGATCTCTCCCTTAACCATGCGCTGAATGACGACATCAACCTGTACGCCCGCGTGGCCAAGGGCTTCCGCGCGCCCTCCATCCAGGGCCGCGTACTGTTCGGTGATGTGGTCTCGGTGGCCGATTCCGAAACCAACCTCAGTTTCGAGGCCGGCATCAAGAGCATGCTGCTGGAAGACACCCTGCGCCTGAATGCCAACGTATTCAGCTACACGGTGGACAACCCGCAACTGACCGCGGTGGGCGGGCAAAGCAACTTCAATACCCTGATCAACGCCAACGAGGTCAACGGCCAGGGCGCGGAACTGGAACTGGAAGCCCTGCTCGGCGATAACCTGATCATCACCGCCAGCATGTCCTACAACGACACCGAAATCGCCGATGACACCCTGGCCATCCAGCCCTGTGGTGGCGGCTGTACCGTTCTGGACCCGGCCGGGCCGGTGGATGGCACCGTACTTATCGGTGGCAATCCGTTGCCTCATGCACCCAAGTGGATCGCCAATGCCACCGTGCGCTGGAATACCGATCTGGGTGAAGGCCAGCTGGTGGTGCTGGGTGACTGGTTCTACCGTGGCGCGGAGAATCTCTTCCTCTACGAAGCGGCAGAATTCAATGTGGACGCCATGCAGGAACTGGGCATGCGTGTAGCTTATCAATGGGATGGCGGTGATCAGGAAGTGGCTCTCTTCGGCCGCAACCTCACCGACGAAACGGCCATTGTCGGCGGTATCGACTTCAACAACCTCACCGGTTTTGTCAACGAACCCCGTTTCTTCGGCATCGAATACCGCATCCAGATGCACTGAGACCGTCCCCGCAACAAAAACCCCGCCTGCATGCCAGGCGGGGTTTTTTTGGCCAGGCATCCCGGGTATGCGGTAGTATTGGCAAAAAAGGAGCCCAACGTTCATGAACGAGCAGATCAATTACTACCAGCAAAAGCTGGCCTACGAAACCGACTCGGCGGATTTGTACATTGCCCTGCAGAGCAACGAACCGGTAGTGGTCATCGACACCCGTTCGGAAGCGGCCTACCGCCGTGAGCATATTCCCGGTGCAATAAACCTGCCCCACAGCCAGATGAACCGGGAAACCACCGCCAAACTGGACCCCTCACACACCTATGTCACCTATTGCGACGGTATCGGCTGCAATGCCTCCACCAAGGGCGCGATGAACCTGGCCCTGCTGGGCTTTACCGTCAAGGAGTTGCTGGGCGGGCTGGACTGGTGGAAACGGGACGGCTATGCCACCGAGGGCGAACAGGCCCAGCCGGGCCGGCCACCGGATTGCGGCTGCTGAAGCACGGAGCAGCCGCTTGCCGCCGGTGGCCCCTTCGCCCATAATCCGGGGATGAAAGCAAGCACACCCCGGCCCATACCCATACATGTCGTCCTCTTCGCGCTGGCCTTTGCCCTGATGGCGGGCATTGCCCTGCTGGCCCCGTTGCTGATCACCCGCCTGGATGGCCTGCCGCCGGAACAGGTGCCCGACAAGATCCAGAGCCTGCTGTTCTGGGCCTTTCTGCCGCTGATGCTGGGCGGCCTGTGGCTGGCCGTGCAGGGCGTGCGCATCCTGGCCGAGGGCCGCTTTCCCATCTCCGGCATGCTGGTCTTGCACCGCACCACCAG
>JALWTZ010000317.1 GCA_026993285.1 Lysobacterales bacterium
TGCGCCGTATTGCCGAAGCCGGTGAACTGGGCGGCCAGAGCTTTCCAGCCGGTTCGCTGGCGGTGACCCGCCATGACCAGCACGGTGAGGACTGGCTGGATACCGTGCGTGCCGTGGCCGCGGAGAGCGAATTGCCCTTCCTGCCTACCCGTTCAGGCCTGGGTGCGGAAGATCTGCCGGATATTGGCGGTGAACGTTTTCAACTGCTCTATCCACCGCGTATTGGCCTGCTGGTGGATGAACAAACGGATGATACCGACGCCGGTGCCATCCGCTGGTTGCTGGATACGCAATTGCAGTTGCGACACAGCCTGCTGAATCTGGCGGAGGTCTCCGGTCTGGATCTGCGCAGCTACAATGTCCTGCTGCTGCCGCAGCGTTCCGGGAAGCTGCGCAAATCCACCCTGAAAGTGCTGAAGACCTGGGTCGAGCAGGGCGGTACCCTGATCGCTACGGGGCGCAGCAGTGGCAGCCTGCTGGCCGCCGGCGAGAAATGGCTCAAGACCCGTGCCTTGCCCAAGGCGCTGGACAAGCCGCAGTCTGCGCGCAACAGCCTGCACCGGCAATGGCTGCTGCAAACGGGGGTAAAAATCGACCCGAACATTCTGGCCCGGCCCTGGATCGAAACGGTGGAATATCCATGGGAACGCGGAAAGCTTTCGCTGTACAGCAGCCAACAGGCCCGGGAAAAGGATCGCTGGCTGAAACGATTCATGCCTCAGGGCGCCTTTGTGGCTGCTGCCGCGGATACACGCCATTGGCTGGCTGACGGGCTGGAACCACAACTGCCGCTGCTGGTTTCCCGCGGCCCGGTGCTGATACCGCCGGAGGAAGCAGAAACCGTGGTTCGGCTGGGTGTGCTGGAGAATGACAGCCAGGCTGCCGAGCAGGCGTTGCTCTGGACAGCCGTGCCCGACAAGCAGCGCTTGCGCATGCGCCTCAGTGGTCTGCTCTGGCCGGAGGCAGCTCTGCGGCTGGCCGCTTCCGCCTGGCTGGTGCGTGAAGACCACGGCCATGGTCAGGTCATCCTCTTTGCCCAGCCCCCGGCTTTTCGCGGCAGCACCTTGGCCGGTTTGCGCGCCCTGGCCAATGCCATCGTACTGGGCCCCGGCCTGGGTACGGAAGGCGAGCCGGTATTGCCCTGATTACCGGTCCGATCCCTATGGATAGTACGCAAAGGGCCCGGCTGGGCGTACAATATGCGCCTTTCCACTTCGAGGCCTGCTGGTGAAAGGGCAAGTAAATATTCTGGATGGCAAGGCTACCGCCGAACGCATCATCGCGCAGGTTGCGCAGCAGGTGGACGCACGCTTGAACGCTGGTTTGCCCCGGCCGGGCCTGGCTGTGGTGCTGGTGGGAGAAGATCCGGCCTCCCGCGTCTATGTGGGCAACAAGAAAAAGGCCTGTGAGCGGGCGGGTATTCATACCCAGAGCATCGAACTGCCGGCCGACAGCAGCCAGCAGGAATTGCTGGAAGTGGTGGACCGCCTCAATGCCGATCCAAGCGTGCATGGCATTCTGGTGCAGTTGCCGCTGCCGGCGCATCTGGATGCCACCGAGGTCACCGAACGCATTCGCCCCGACAAGGATGTGGATGGCTTTCACCCCTTCAACATCGGCAAGCTGGCCCTGCGCCAGCCTGCCCTTTCTCCCTGCACGCCCCGGGGCATCATGCGCCTGCTGCACGAGTACGACATTCCGGTGCGCGGGCGTAACGCGGTGGTGGTGGGCGCTTCCAATATCGTCGGCCGGCCCATGTATCTGGAACTGCTGATGGCCGGGGCCACGGTGACCAACTGTCACCGCTTCACCCGGGATCTGCCCGAACGGGTGGGTGAGGCCGAAATTCTTGTGGTGGCCGTGGGCAAGCCCGGCATCGTGCAGGGCGAATGGGTGCGGGAAGGCGCCGTGGTGGTGGATGTGGGCATCAACCGCCGGGAAGACGGCAGCCTCTGTGGTGATGTGGATTTCGAGCGGGCCGCGGAGAGCGCCGGCTGGATTACCCCGGTACCGGGTGGTGTGGGGCCAATGACCGTGGCCACCCTGCTGGTTAATACCCTGCAGGCTGCCGGCGATGTACTCTGGCCCGTGGACGGCAAGGGGCGCTTTCTCTGATGTTTCGCTGGTGGTTTCTACCGCTGCTGCTGATATTGAGTGGCTGCGCCAATCTGGCGCAGCAGGCCGGCCAGCAAATGGCAACCGATCTGGCGGCGGTCATGCAGGATCACACGGATCCGGATACCGTGGCCGAAGCCATGCCAGCCTACCTGCTGCTGATGGATGCCCTGGCGCGGCAAAACCCGGATTCGGCCGCAACCCTGTTCAGTGCCAGCCGGCTCTACGCCATCTATGGCGGAAATTTTGTCCAGCAGCCCCAGCGGGCGGCCCTGCTCACGGAACGGGCGCGTGAATATGCTGACCGGGCGCTTTGCCTGCAATGGCAGCCCTGGTGTCACCGTGACCCGGCAGAGCGGACGGCCTTGATCGAAGCCCTGAAAACCCTGCCGGTATCACAACTGGATGCCTTGTATCAAACTGCCAGTGCATGGGTTGCCTGGGCGCAAACCCACAGCGAAGACTGGAACGCCGTCGCGGAAATTCCCCTGATTCAGGCCATGTTTACCCGGGTGGAACAACTGGATCCCAAGCATGACCAGGGGCGGCTTCAACTTTATCTGGGGGTGCTCAATACCCTGCTGCCACCCGCCTATGGTGGTCGGCCCGAGGTTGCCAGGGCCTATTTCGACAAGGCCATGCAGCTAAGCCAGGGGCGTGATCTGATGGTACCGGCACTCTATGCCCGGCACTATGCGCGACTGGTGTTTGATCAGAAATTGCACGACCGTCTCTTGCGGCAGGTTCTGTCAGCGGAGCCGCGGCAGCCGGGTCTGACCATGAGCAACCTCCTGGCGCAGCGGCAGGCCCGGCGGTGGTTGCAGGAATCCAACGATTATTTTTAGGATGGTGCAATGAAAAACTGGATTGTCTTGTGCTTGAGTCTGTTCATGTTGCCGGCACAAGCGGGCATGGTGTTGAAACTGGCCACTTCCGTGCCGGATGGCACGACCTGGATGAAGGCCATGCGCGAGGCTGGCAAGACGATCGAGCAGAAAACCGAAGGGCGGGTCAAACTCAAGTTCTACCCAGGTGGTGTCATGGGCACCGATGCCACGGTTCTGCGCAAGATTCGGGTCGGGCAGGTGCATGGCGCCGCCTTCACCGGTGGGGAACTGTCCACCATCAGCAATGATGCGCAGTTCTACACCACTCCGTTCCTGCTGCGAACCATGGAGGAGGTGCAGCGTGTTCGGCAGGCACTGGACCCGCAGATTCGTGCCACCATCGAGAAAAAGGGCATGGTGGTGTTGGGCATGTCCGGTGGAGGCTTTGCCTATTTGATGTCTTCCCGGCCCAATACCGCTGATCTGGATGCCATGCGCCAGCGCAAGGTCTGGGTGCCGGTAGGTGACGAACTCAACACCCGTGTACTGCGTGAAATCGGCATTTCCCCGGTGCCACTGTCGCTGGCGGATGTCTATACGGGGCTGCAAACGGGCCTGGTGGACACCGTGGCAACCACGGCCACCGGTGCGCTGGCCTTCCAGTGGTTCACCCGGCTGAAAATGATGCTGGATGTGCCTCTGGGCTATGTCATGGGCTATCTGGTGGTGGATCAGCGCTTTTTTCGTCGTATCCAGCCGAAAGACCAGCAGGTGGTGCGTGCCGTGATGAAAGCCACTTTCGAGCAACTGGATCAACTGGGCCAGGAAGAAAACGCCCAGGCCATGGCCGTGTTGCAGGAACGGGGTATACGCATGGAACACATGACCGAACCGGAACGCAAGCGCCTGCAGCAGGCTGTGGATCAGGCACTGGAACGCCTGATTGCCGAAGGCCTGATTTCCAGAACACTGTACGACCAGGCCATCCAGTTGCTGAAGGCCAGCCGTGCCCAACCCTGAACGCCTGCAGCGCTGGTTGCGTGGCTTGCACAGGCTGGAGGATGGCCTGCTTGCCGGCTTGCTGCTGGGTAGCCTGTTTCTGGCACTGTTGCAGATTGTGCTGCGCAGTTTTTTTGACACGGGGCTGGACTGGATAGGCCCCTTGCTGCGTATCCTGATGGTCTGGTTGGGGCTGTGGGCAGGCATGATTGCCGCCCGCCAGGGTCGTCACATTACCATGGATGCACTGAGCCCGTATCTGAGCCCGGTCTGGAAGCTTCGCCTGCGCCGCCTGACAGATGCTTTCAGCTTTGCAGTCTGCCTGTTGCTGGCCTGGGCCAGTACACAGTTGGTGCGCATGAGCCACAGTTTTGCAGATACCGGCCCGATGGGCTGGCCCCTGTGGATCTTTCAAATCATACTGCCACTGGGTTTTTCCGTGATGGCCCTGCGCTATCTTGGCCATGCCCTGCTGGGCTGGGAAGCCCCGCCCGGTCCCCAATGGGAGCGGGTCGGCAAGCAACCGGGCGTGCAGCGAGGCCGGACATGAGCATGATCTGGCTGTTGGCAGTACTGCTGGGCGCTCCCCTGTTTGCAGTGATCGCGGCGGTGGCTTTTCAGGGGTTTTATCAGGAAGGTGTGGATTTGTCCGTGGTGGCCATCGAGTTCTGGCGCCTGACGGAATTGCCCGCGCTGGAAGCCATCCCCTTCTTCACCTTTGCCGGTTATCTGCTCAGCGAGAGTGGCGCACCGGCCCGGCTGGTGCGCCTCAGTGATGCCCTGCTGGGCTGGATGCCGGGCGGGCTGGTGGTTGTGACCATTGTGGGCAGTGCATTCTTTACCGCCTTTACCGGCGCGTCGGGTGTGACCATCATTGCCCTGGGTGCCTTGTTGTATCCGGCGCTGGTGCAGGCCGGCTACGGGCAGCGGTTCAGCCTGGGGCTGGTGACCAGTGCCGGCAGCATGGGCCTTTTGTTCGCGCCGGCACTGCCGTTGATTCTTTACGGTGTGGTGGCGCAGCAGACCCTGGCCCAGCTGGGGCAGGGTGGACTGGTTGGTATTGATCAGATGTTCCGTGCCGGGGTATTGCCCGGCCTGCTGATGGTGGTGCTGCTTGCCTTGTGGTCCATTCGCCAGGCTCCGGCACGCAAGGATGCCGTGGAACGACCGGCCTTGTCGGCTGTGTTGCGGGAATCGGCCTGGGAATTGCCCTTGCCGGTGCTGGTGCTGGGCGGCATCTATGGCGGCTGGTTTGCCGTATCCGAGGCGGCTGCGGTGACCGCCGTTTATGTGCTGGTGGTGGAAGTGGGGATACGGCGCGAGATTCCCTGGCGGGCGTTGCCACGCATCAGCCGGGAATCCATGCTGCTGGTCGGTGCCATTCTGCTGATCCTTGGGGTATCACTGGCTTCCACCAACCTGATGGTGGATCGGGGTGTGCCCGAACAACTGTTTCAGTGGTTGTCACAACGGGTGAGCTCGGCACAGACTTTTCTCTGGCTGTTGCTGGGCTTCCTGCTACTGCTGGGCATGTTGCTGGACATTTTCTCCGCACTGGTACTGGTGGTGCCGATGATCTTGCCTCTGGGGCTGGCCTATGGCATTCATCCGGTACACTTGGGGGTGATTTTTCTTGCCGCGATGCAGTTGGGTTATCTGACGCCGCCGGTGGGGATGAATTTGTTTATCGCCGCCTGGCGTTTTGAACAGCCGGTCTTGCAGGTATATCGCGCCAGCCTTTCCTTCTTTCTGGTGCTGTTGCTGGCGGTGGTGCTGATCGCCTTCTGGCCGGCACTGTCGCTGTTCTGGGTACAATAGGTCATAGAGGTTGTCAGCCTTGGTATACAATGCGCATTTCAGGCTTTGCTCTTTTTCATGGTGCATGAGGCACCCTAACCTGTGTAACCGGACAACGGAGTGAGTACGATGCTGGATGGAAACTTTCTGAAAGTCGGCAAGAAGCCCACAGCGGACCATGGTTTTACTGCCGAACCCAGGCAGGTCAAGGAATGGCTGGAGAATCTCCCCATGGCCAATCCGGCCAGTGCGGGCAAGGCCATTTTTGAAAAGCTCAAGGCCATCAGTGAACAGTCGCTGGTGCCGAAATATCGATTCCAGATGCTGGAAACCCTGCTGGAACCCATGGACCAGATCCTGCAGCACATGGCCCGGGCTTATATGGGCAAGCCTTTCCCGTTGAATGTGAAAAGCCGCAATGCGGGGCTGATCGTGCGCGAATTCTGCCGGCTGATGGCGCAAAACTACGCGCAGGTGGCTTATGACCTGGGCGGGTTCGAAGGTAGCGTTTCCCTGTTGCACCGGGGGGTGAATATTGCCGCCCTGCAGCGTGCCTTGTGGTTCATGAAAAAACTGCAGGTCAATCTCTACCATCTCTATAGCCAGTACCCACCGGGTTTCTGGCTGGATCTGCATGGCTTGTATGCCGCGGCAGAGAAAAGCAAGCGCGCCCATAAAGTATTGAAAAGCGAGCAATGGGCCGGTTTTCCCCCTGCTTCAGCCGCTTCCCTGCGGGTACAGTGCCTGGTACTGGCCGCTTCCAACCCCTATCGGTTGCGTCAGCAGGCGGTCACTGCGCTGGAGCAGTTTCTGCAGCAGTGGGATCCGCAACTGGAGATCCACTGTGGCAGTGGGCAGCAAGAAGCCGAGGGCATGTATTTCTTCTCGCCCACGGTGGATATGCCACCAACCCGGCTCTTGCCACAGGCACAGCATTCCCAGATCTGTTGCATGAACATCCAGGCACTGGCCGCTTCACTGCCTGAAGCGGGTGTGCACTCTCCCGCCAGCGCATCCAGAGAACAGTATCTCGACCATCTCCGTCAGGAATGGGGCGTGATGCAGGCAAGGGAACACCAGCGCATGGAAGGCCAGCACCGGCTGGAAACCATTTTTGGCATGAGCCATGTGCACTACCGCATGTCGGGCAATACGCCCTTCGAGAAATTTGTCGAAAAGAGTGGCATACAGACCCAGGCGGATGATGCCAGCCTGGGTAGCTGGCTGGGCAAGAGCCTGCTGGACCATGAAGAGGCGCTGATCAGCGAGGCACTGGTGCTGGACCAGAGCCTGGGGGGCTATCGTCTGCGCTGGAGCGGGGATGAAGTCATCCGTGCACAAGTGGGGGAACTGGTCGGCCTGACGTTGCCCGGAGAAGAAGACGATCGCGACTGGGTGCTGGGTGTGATTCGCTGGATGAATGTGGGCAAGTCGCAGATCGAAGCAGGCGTGCAACTGCTGAGCCATCACATTGTGCCGGCTGTGATCAAATACCAGGGGCGTGGGCAGAATCCCACTTTCCTGCGCGCGCTGATGCTCAATGGCGGGCCATTCCAGACGCCGCAGCACACGGTGGTGTTGCCGGCCACGGTTGCGGATGTGCCGGAATCGCTGTTGCTGGCCTGGCTGGCGGATGAAATCGATGTGCTGGACCAGCGGGTGGAACGCGTACGGCCCACCCAGATACTGGAGCGCAATCAGGCCTTTGTGCAGCTGGACTACCAGATGGATGCCGCCACCCCGGAAACAGACCCGGCCTTTGCCCTGGATACCGATGCAGCACCGGAAGAACCCTCCCTGACCTGGGACGATCTATGAACGCATCCACGCCCATGCCCAGTGGCCCAGCAGTCCGCCGCCGGAGCCGACCGGTGGTGGTGGGTAATGTGTGTGTCGGTGGTGATGCCCCGGTGGTGGTGCAATCCATGACCAATACCGATACGGCCGATGTGGCCGCCTCGGTGGAACAGGTGCGACAACTGGCGGAGGCCGGCTCCGAACTGGTCCGTCTGACCGTCAACAATGCGGCTTCGGCCCGTGCCATTGTAACCATTCGTGAGCGGCTGGACGCCTTGGGCTGTGCCGTGCCTCTGGTGGGGGATTTCCACTTCAACGGCCACCGCCTGCTCGAGGCGGTGCCGGAATGTGCCCAGGCGCTGGCCAAGCTGCGCATCAATCCGGGCAATGTAGGCTTTGGTCAGAAACGGGACGACCAGTTTTTGCAGATGATTGAACAGGCCATGCGCTGGGAAAAACCCGTGCGCATCGGGGTGAACTGGGGCAGTCTGGACCAGCAACTGCTGGCACGGATGATGGACGAGAATGCCCGCCGCAAAGAACCCTGGTCAGCCCGCGCTCTGTTGCGTGAGGCGCTGGTGGTTTCCGCGCTGGAAAATGCCCAGGCAGCCATGGCTGCGGGCCTGCCTGCTGAAAAAATCATATTGTCCTGCAAGGTTTCCGAAGTGCAGGATCTGATCGCCGTTTATCGTTCTCTGGCCCAGCGCACGGATCTGGCCCTGCATCTGGGGCTGACGGAGGCCGGCATGGGTTCCAAGGGCATCGTGGCTTCCAGCGCGGCACTGGCCGTGTTATTGCAGGAAGGCATTGGCGACACCATCCGCATCTCGCTCACGCCCGAGCCGGGGCAGCCCCGCACCCAGGAAGTGGTGGTGGCGCAAGAGCTGTTGCAAACCATGGGCTTGCGCGCCTTTGTGCCACTGGTCACCGCCTGTCCGGGTTGTGGCCGGACCACCAGCAGCTATTTCCAGGAACTGGCCCAGCAGATTCAGCAGCATGTACGGGCACAAATGCCTCGCTGGCGGCAGGTCTATCCCGGTGTGGAAAACCTCAGCCTGGCGGTGATGGGTTGTGTGGTCAACGGCCCGGGAGAGAGCAAGCACGCGGATATCGGCATCAGCCTGCCGGGCACGGGTGAGACACCGGCAGCACCAGTATTCGTGGAGGGTAAAAAGGTGGCTACCCTCAAGGGCGAAGGCATTGCCGAGCGCTTTATCGAAATGGTGGACGATTACGTGGCCCGCCGTTACGGCGGGCAGGTATCGGGTCAGTGAAACTGATAGACCAGATGGATGCTGGTGGTGGTGTCCAGATTCTTGCGCGTGGCCTCCACATCCGAATTGTGATCCAGTAACAGACTGGCCTTCAGGCTGAGGCGATCCACCAGCTGTGCCTGTAGGGCCAGTGTATTGGTGCTGTGGATGTTGCTCTCCCCCCAGTCACTCTTGAAACGGTTTTCCAGGCTGGCCTGTTTGGAAAACTGCCAGTGATAATCTGCCGCCAGGCTGACAATCATTTCATCTTCATTTTCACGACTGTCTTGCAGGGTGCTGATGCGGTAACCGGCTGCCGGGCGCAGTTGCAACTGGTGTGCGCCCCATGTCCAGCTGTGGCGATAGCCCAGTATCAGCGAATCCTGCCGTTCAAAACCGGCAAAATCATCACGCAACAGCTGGCTGCTGTAGAACAAGGCGTTGTGTTCGCTCAGCTTGCGTTCCACCCGGCTGTCGTATTGCCAGCGCTGGGCCGAGGTGACACCGTTTTCTTCCTTGTATAGGCCTTGCAGTTGCTGCTCACTGAGGTAGAGGCCGTATTGCAGCTTCAGTTTCAGGCCCGCATCCACGGTGGTCGTCTGGGTGTTGCCACTGGTAAAGACACCACCCAGCTGCCCTTCCAGTTGCCATTGCAAGCTGGTTTCGGCCTGAGCGGAACCCAGGGCCAGCAGTAGCATCCCTGTCAGTTTGGCTCGCATGAATACTTACTCCGGTTTGATGAATTTCAGGGTCATTCGGTCGCTTTCACCGATATTCAGGTATTTTTCCCGGTCTTTTTCCTTCAGCCGTAGCGTGGGTGGCAAGGTCCAGACACCCTTGGGATGACGGGTACTGTCCTTGGGATTGGCATTGATTTCAGATTTGCCGGCCAGCCGGAAGCCTGCCTTCTCGAAGACTTGAATCACATAGGCTTCATCCATGTAACCCCCCTTGGCCACCTGGCCGGGTTTCAGGTCATCACCGGGCCGCAGGCGGTGTTCCACCACGCCCAGAATGCCACCGGGCTTCAAGGCGCGATAAAAGGCCTGGGCGGCCTGGTCCAGTACTGCCGGCCCGCGCATGTACCAGTTATGCAGGTTGCGGAAGGTCAGCACACGGTCCGCACTGCCGGGTGGGGCAATTTCCAGCTCGTGTGGTGGATCGAAAGCGGTAATCCGGATTTTTCCCCAGGTTTCCGGGTCGTTCTCATAGCGGCTCTGGAACCGCTCCAGCGCGCCGATATACATCCGTTTGTCGGTCAGTGGATCAAAATGTGCAGCGATGTATTGACCCCTGGCCTTGAGATAGGGGGCGAGAATGTCGGTATACCAGCCGCCACCAGGCCAGATTTCCACCACGGTCAATTCCGGGCGGATCTCGAAAAACCGCAGGGTTTCGACGGGATGGCGATAGACATCCCTGGCCTTGCGGGATGCACTGCGCTGCGGACCATCCACAACGGATACGAGACTGGGCAAGTCTTCCGCACAGGCAGGTGACAGCAGGGAAAACAGTAGCAAAAACAAGAGGGAATAAACCGAGGCGTACATGTCTCTATTCCAAAAGGTAGGGGTAGACAATACTACCGGCTTTTGTAAAGCTTACAAAGCCTGAGAATGGCATAAATATTAGATTTTTATCATGTTATGCGGCTTTTCCATGGAAGGGATGGTCGGAATTCTGACGGATGATTTGGGACTATAGGGGAGAGTACCTGTTATGAAAAAACCTACAGCGACCCTGCTGTTTTCGCTGGCGTTGGCCGGGCTGGTTCTGAGTTCCAGCGTAATGGCCGGTGATGCCATCGCAGAAGGCAAGAAACTGGCTTTCAATCGCAAGAAGGGCAATTGCCTGGCTTGCCACCAGATCGCTGGTGGTGCACTGCCGGGAAATGCCGGGCCGCCGCTGATGTCCATGAAGGCACGCTTCCCGGACAAGGCCAAGCTGCGTGCGCAAATCTGGGATCCAACGGTGCGCAATCCGAACACCATCATGCCGCCCTTTGGTCGTCATGAGATCCTGACCGAGGCCGAACTCGACAAGGTTGTGGAATTTATCTATAGCCTGTAATCACCCGGTTTAATTCATTAGCTATTCGGAGAACCTGAATGAACAAGCAAAGACGATTGATCCTCAAGACGCTGATGCAGGGCGGCATGGCCCTGGGTGCGCTGATGGCCGCGCCTGGTGCAGCGCTTGCTGCCTGGATGGAGTCCGCCTTCAAGGCCAAGGATATGGGTGAAGCAATGAAAAATCTGCTGGGCAGTGCCAATGCTCAGGACAGTGACAAGGTGCGTCTGGAAACACCGGCCATTGCCGAGAATGGTGCCGTGGTGCCCATCAAGGTCAGCAGTTCCCTGCCCAATGTGGAATCCATCAGCATTTTCGTCAAGAACAACCCGACGCCTCTGGCAGCCAGTTTTGAAATCCCGGAAGGTACCGAGCCCAAGGTTTCCGTGCGAATCCGCATGGGCAAGACCTCTCCGGTTACCGCCGTGGTCAAGGCTGGCGGAAAACTGTATTCCACTACCAAAGAAACCAAGGTCACCATCGGTGGTTGCGGCGGCTGATTCAACTGGAGAATTTTAGAAAATGAGCATGAAAATCAAGGCAAAAGCATCGGGTGGCGTGGTCAAGGCCAAGATGATGATCAAGCACCCCATGCATACCGGCATGGTCAAGGACAAGAAAACCGGCAAGAAGATTCCGGCCAAGTTCATTCAGGAAGTGGTGGTAACAGCCAATGGCAAGAAGGTCTTTGTGGCCAATCTGAATACTTCCATTTCCAAGGATCCGTTCCTTTCCTTTGAGTTCAAGGGCAAGGCCGGCGACAAGCTGGAAGTGACCTGGAAAGACAACACCGGCGCCACGGGCAAGGGTGAAACTGTCGTCAAATAATCTCAAGACGGGCAGTGGGATCACTGCCCGTTTACCATGAGGGGAGAGTAATGAATAAACAACTGGTTAAAACACTGCTGACAACGGTTGCCATTATGCTGGCGTTGTCTTCTGTGGCTCAGGCATCACCTGAAGAGGACCGTCAAGCTTTCGTCAAGTTTTTCCATGATCGTTTCCCGAATGTCAAGGGTGATGACTGGATCAACGGGGTTTATGCCATTGATTCTGCATCTCGTGCTCAATGGGAGGAAATCGAGGATTTCCCACCCTATGAGATCTATGTGGATGAAGGCAAGAAACTGTTTGAAACCAAGTTTGCCAATGGCAAGTCCCTGGCAGACTGCTTTGAAAATGGCGGTATTGGTATCAAGCAGAATTACCCATACTTTGATACCAAGCGGGGTGAAGTGGTTACCCTGGAACTGGCCATCAACGAGTGCCGGGAGAAAAATGGCGAGAAACCCTGGGGCTGGAAAAAGGGTAAGCTGGCTGCGGTATCCGCCTACATGGCCTGGACTTCTCGTGGCAAGAAAACCAATGTGAAGATTCCGAATGATCCGCGTGCATTGGCTGCCTATGAGGCCGGCAAGAAGCACTTCTATTCCCGACGTGGACAGCTGAACATGGCCTGTGCCCACTGCCACATGCACTACTCCGGAAACAAATTGCGCGCGGATATCACCAGCCCGGCCCTGGGTCACACCACCCACTTCCCGGTATTCCGCTCCAAGTGGGGTTCACTGGGCACGCTGCACCGTCGTTTCGGCGGCTGTAACAAGCAGGTTCGTGCCAAGCCCTTCAAGGCCCAGAGCGAGGAGTATCGCAATCTTGAATACTTCCTGACCTACATGAATAACGGCCTGCCCATCAACGGCCCCGGTGCCCGCAAGTAAGCGTGAGGAGATGAAGATGAAAAAACTGATCATTGCACTGTTGCTGGCAGTCTTCCTGTCGCCCACGGCATTCGCAGGCACATCCGCCAAGGATGTACAGAAGGTCATCAATGAAGCCGAAACCCTGCGGAAGGAAGCCGCCAAGCTGCATTATGAGTGGCGTGATACCAAGAAGCAGATCAAGAAGGCCCAGGCTCTGCTGAAGGAAGGCAAAGTGGACAAGGCCATGAAAGTGGCCAAGCATGCGCGCCTGGAAGGCCAGCGTGCCATTGAGCAGGCCAAGCGTGAATCCACACATTACAAGGATCTGATGCCTTGAACCTGCTTTGAAGCCCGATGAAAATGCCCGGCCCATGGTCGGGCATTTTTCTGCGGATTGCACAAAGGGCTTGCCTGAGCATTTTGTGCAATGTGCAGCAAGCACGATGTTCTGAATCAAAACCATGGGCGGCACTGTCCGCAGGAGTACAACGCAATGTCAATGAATCGTCGTGAGTTTGTTCATGTTTTGGGGCTGGCTGCAGCCGCAGGCATGTTGCCCGGTGGCAAGGTACTGGCTGCGGGTAGTGGAAAATCCCTGTATGAGGTGCCGAAATTCGGCAATGCCCGCATTCTGCACATGACGGATTGTCATGCGCAGTTGTTGCCGATCTATTTCCGCGAACCCAATGTGAACCTGGGCCTGGGGATTTCCAGGGGGCGCCCGCCACATCTGGTGGGCAAGAACCTGCTGAAATACTATGGTCTGCCCGAGAAAGGCCCCATTGCCCATGCGCTGACCTATCTGAATTTCGATGCAGCGGCCAAGACCTATGGCAAGGTGGGCGGTTTTGCCCACATGGCCACCCTGGTGAAGCAACTGCGGGCTGAGGTGGGCGAAAGCCAGTCACTGCTGCTGGATGGCGGTGATACCTGGCAGGGTTCCGGTACAGCCTACTGGACACGCGGCAAGGATATGGTGGATGCCTGTAACCAGCTGGGCGTGGATGTGATGACCGGTCACTGGGAATTTACCTACACCGAGGATGAAGTACGCGCCAATATCCAGCGTTTCAAGGGCGAGTTCGTGGCCCAGAACATCAACCTGACCGAAGACGCGCTGTTTGACGACGCCCCGGCTTACGACACCGATACCGGCCATGCCTTCAAGCCCTATACCATCAAGCAGATGGGCAAGCACCGGGTGGCGGTAATCGGCCAGGCCTTCCCCTACACGCCCATTGCCAATCCGCGTCGCTTCATTCCCAACTGGACCTTTGGCATCAAGGACGAAAACATGCAGGCTCTGGTGGATGAAGTGCGCGCCAAGGAAAAGCCGGATGCCGTCATCGTGATTTCCCACAACGGCATGGACGTGGATCTGAAGATGGCCAGCCGGGTGACGGGTGTCGATGTGATCTTCGGTGGCCATACCCACGATGGTGTTCCGGGTGCAATGGAAATCAAAAACAGCAAGGGTGTGACCCTGGTGACCAATGCCGGTTCCAATGGCAAATTCCTGGGTGTGATGGATCTGGATCTGGGTGAAGGCAAGGTCAAGGGCTATCGTTTCCGCCTGTTGCCGGTGTTCTCCAATCTGCTGGACGCTGACCCGGCCATGAGCCGCCTGATTGAAGATATTCGTAAACCGTATCAGAAGGACTTGTCCGAAAAACTGGCGGTGGCCGATGAAACCCTCTACCGTCGTGGCAATTTCAACGGTACCTTTGACCAGATCATCTGCGATGCACTGCGGGCGGTGAACGATGCCCAGATTTCCCTTTCACCCGGTTTCCGCTGGGGTACCACCGTGCTGGCCGGGGATGCCATTACCATGGAAAATGTCATGGACCAGACCTGCATCACCTACCCGGAAACCTATGTACGGGAAATGAGTGGCGAGGAAATCAAGCTGATTCTGGAAGATGTCTGCGACAACCTGTTCAATGAAGACCCCTACTACCAGCAGGGTGGCGACATGGTGCGCGTGGGTGGCATGGATTACACCTGCACACCCGGCGAGAAGATGGGTAAGCGCATTTCCGACATGCAGCTGGATGATGGCACACCCATCGACCCGAAGAAGAAATACAAGGTTTCCGGCTGGGCCACCGTGGGTTCGCAGGCGCCGGGTGAGCCCATCTGGGACCAGGTGGCCGAGTACCTGCGTGACCAGAAGCATGTGAAGGTCAAGAAGCTCAACACCCCCAAACTCAAGGGTGTGGCGGGCAATCCGGGGCTGGCCGATTATCCCGGCAAGGTTTCCTGATCTCCTGGGAGGGGGGAGGGAGTCGGCCGGCATGGAGGCTGGCCGGTTTTTATCTGGCTAACCTTTCCCTGATGAAGCTTGGGTGAGCAACTGCCGGATACTTTCTTCCAGATAATAGGGAAACAGGTCGGCGCTGTTGTAGCCCAGCATTCGCTTGACCTGCTCCTTGCCATCAGCATCGAGAAACAGCAGCGTGGGGCTGGTGTATATCCCGCGCTTGCTGGCCCAGACACTGCCATCGATGCCTTGTCCGTCAAAATCCTGCAGCATTTCACCGGCATCCATGCCGATTTCCGCGATGATGAGCGCATCGGAAAAATCGCCCGCCTTGCGCATCGGGTTGAGTACTTCTTCCTTCAGTTTCTCGCACCATGGACAGTCTTCCAGCGAAACCAGCAGCAGGATTTTCTTGTTTTCCGCGCGCGCGAGCTGCCCCAGGGCCTGCAGGTCATGGCTGCGCCGCAGGTCGGTGGGTGCTTGTGCCTGTGCGGTCTGGAACAGCAGCAACAGGCCGGTCAACAGCATTTTCATTCACGATTCTCCAGCAGGAAATCCAGTACATCATCCAGGTATAAATCCCGGAAAAAGTGATCGGCACCGTCCAGTTCAATCCAGCGGGCACCGGCGGGCAGGCTGTTCAATTCCGGTTTCAGTTTCAGGCTGAGCGGGTCTTCACTGCCCAGCACGAGACGGTAGGCGCCCTTGTAGCCTCTCCACAGTGCGGGTGTGTGTTGGTCCGGGTTGAACCCGTAGCTTTCAAGACTTTGCCGGCTGACCTGGGTATCCCGGCAGTGAAGAAAGCGTGGCACGATCTTCAGACTGCGTGGCCCGGCCAGGCCCTGCAGCACATTTTTGTTCATTGGGGCCTTGAAGCTCATGGGTGCAATACTGGTCACACTGGCGATTTTC
>JALWTZ010000318.1 GCA_026993285.1 Lysobacterales bacterium
AGATCAACGCCCTTTGCGAAGAAGTGGGTGTGGAACAGTGGGATTGGCAGGCGCCGGAAAAGGATGAATCCCTGAGTGAGAAGGTGGCCGCACAGGTGGCTTCCGCACTGGAGGAAGCTTACGGGATCGCCGAGAAACAGGCCCGCTACGAGGCCGTTGGCAAGCTGCGTGACGAGGTGGTGGCGGCACTGGCCGGAGAGGAAGGTGATTACAGCGAAGAGGATGTCAGGAATGCATTTTCTGCCTTGGAAAAAGCGATTGTTCGGGGTCGCATTCTCGCCGGCAAGCCGCGTATCGATAGCCGCAGCCTGACCGACGTACGCCCCATTTCGGTGAAAACCGGGCTGTTGCCGCGTACGCACGGTTCCGCCCTGTTTACCCGTGGCGAGACCCAGGCGCTGGTGGTGACCACGCTGGGCACCGCCCGGGATGCGCAGATCATCGACGCCCTGGAAGGCGAGCGCAAGGAGCGCTTCATGCTGCATTACAACTTCCCGCCCTATTGCGTGGGTGAGACCGGCATGGTGGGTTCGCCCAAGCGGCGTGAAATCGGTCATGGCCGGCTGGCCAAGCGTGGTGTGCAGGCGGTATTGCCTTCCGTGGAGGAGTTTCCCTACACCCTGCGGGTGGTTTCCGAAATCACTGAATCCAACGGTTCCAGTTCCATGGCCAGTGTTTGTGGTTCCTCCCTTTCCATGATGGATGCCGGTGTGCCGCTGAAGGCGCCGGTGGCCGGCATTGCCATGGGCCTGGTCAAGGAAGGTGATGCCTTCGCCGTGCTTTCCGACATTCTCGGTGACGAGGACCACCTGGGTGACATGGACTTCAAGGTGGCTGGCACCGAAGACGGCATCACCGCCCTGCAGATGGATATCAAGATTGAAGGCATCAATGCCGCCATCATGCAGATTGCCCTCGAGCAGGCCAAGGCCGGTCGTCTGTACATTCTTGGAGAAATGAACAAGGTGCTGGACAAGCCGCGTGGCGAGATGTCCGAGTTTGCACCGCGCCTGGTAACCATCAAGATTCATCCGGACAAGATCCGTGATGTAATCGGCAAGGGTGGTGCCACCATCCGCAGCATCACCGAAGAGACCGGCGCAACCATCGACATTGCCGATGACGGCACCATCACCGTGGCTTCCGCTGATCGTCAGGCTTCGGATGCTGCCATCGCCCACATCAAGCAGATCACCGAGGATATCGAGCCCGGTCAGATCTATGAAGGCAAGGTGGCCAAGCTGATGGATTTCGGTGCCTTTGTGAACCTGGCCCCCGGCAAGGATGGCCTGGTGCATGTCTCGCAGATTTCCAATGAGCGGGTGAACAAGGTTTCCGACCACCTCGCCGAAGGCGATATCGTGCGGGTCAAGGTGCTGGAAGTGGACAAGCAGGGCCGGATTCGCCTGAGCATGAAGGCACTTTTGAACGAAGAAGACAACGGCGGCGAGGCGTAAACGGCCCCCGCTTTGCACGGCTTGCAAAGCGGGAGTGCTGGCGCTATCCTGTGCCGCCCTGACTGGACGGGTAGAACATGCGGAATTTGATTGTTGCAGGCAACTGGAAAATGAACGGCTCGCTGGCGGCCCTGGAAGAATGGGTGGCTGGCGTACGGGCCGGGCTGGTGGCAGACAAGGCCGTGGAGGCCGTGCTGTTTCCTCCCTTTGTCTATCTGCCCCGTCTGGCGGAGCTGGCCCAGGGTTCTGGCCTGCAATATGGCGCGCAGAATGTCAGTGAACATGCCGGCGGTGCCTATACCGGTGAAGTTTCCACCGCCATGCTGCGGGAGTTTGGCTGCGGGCAGGTGATTGTGGGCCACTCCGAGCGTCGTGAACTGTACGGAGAGACCAGCGAACAGGTGGCGCAAAAGACCCGCGCGGCCGTGGATGCCGGCCTGCAGGCCGTGCTCTGTGTGGGCGAAACCCTGGCGCAGCGTGAGGCTGACCAGACCGAAGCTGTCGTTTTTGAACAGCTGGATGCCGTGCTCGACTTGCTGGATGACGCGCAGTTGCAGCGAGTCACCATCGCCTACGAGCCGGTCTGGGCCATTGGAACCGGCAAGACGGCCACACCGGAACAGGCCCAGGCCGTGCATCAGGCCATTCGTGGCCGCCTGGCGGGGCGTTCTGCGGCACTGGCCGAGCGGACGGCCATTCTCTATGGCGGCAGCGTCAAGCCGGGCAATGCGGCGGAACTGTTCTCCCAGCCGGATATTGATGGCGGCCTGATTGGCGGCGCTTCACTGAAGGCCGAAGACTTTCTTGGAATTTACCAGGCAGCCATTGCCCTGCGTTGAGCGGGCTGCCAGAGCCAAAACGGACAAGACAAGATGCAGACTTTATTGCAAGTGTTTCATGTATTGCTGGCTGCGGCCATGATTGCACTGATTCTGGTGCAGCGTGGCGCGGGTGCCAGCGCGGGCGCTTCCTTTGGTGCCGGGGCTTCCGCCACGGTATTTGGGTCGCGTGGGGCCGGCTCCTTTCTGACCCATGCCACGGCAGTAACCGCTACCGGTTTCTTTATCATCAGCTTTGTCATGGCGGTACTCGCTGGCCGTAGCGCAGTGCCGGTGGACGAGGATGATCTGGGTGTGATGAGCCAGGCCGTTCCGGCAGCAGAGCAGCCGGCAAGCGATGTGCCGCAAGCAACCGAGGCAGTGGTGCCGGCCCCGGCTGCGGGTACGGAAGAACCGGCCAGTGATGTGCCTGCTCCGGTTGAAGTGGCACCGGCCGGGGATGGGGCGGAAGCAGCCGTGCCGGTGGTGGGCAAGGAACCGCAGCCGGCGGCGGAGGCTGCTCCGGAGAAGTTGCCGCCTGCCGAGGATGGCAGCTCGCCACCCAAGCAGTAAAGAGATCAAGCCGAAGTGGTGGAATTGGTAGACACGCTATCTTGAGGGGGTAGTGGCGCAAGCCGTGCCGGTTCGAGTCCGGCCTTCGGCACCATGTTCAACGGGGAGCAGTCGCTCCCCGTTTTCTGTCCGGCTCGGGCCCGGTCAGGGCCGGGCAAGGGATGACGGAAAGTGCAGGATGCCTTGCCGTGGATCATGCAGAAAGAAAAAAATCTGCCGGCGGTTGCCGTTTCTCTTCTGCATCCATTCGTTAAAGCCGGTATAATTCCGCAACCATCCCAAGGGGGATAGATGGGGCACGTTCATGCTGAGTGAATATTTTCCGATTTTGCTGTTTATCATGGTCTCCAGCGCCATTGGCGTCGTGTTGATTGTCGTGGGCGCCATTCTGGGTCCGCGCAAGCCGGGTGTGGAGAAAGGCTCGCCCTACGAGTGCGGGTTCGAAGCCTTTGAAGATGCACGCATGCAGTTTGATATCCGCTTTTATCTGGTGGCCATCCTGTTCATTGTCTTTGATTTGGAAATCGCTTTCCTCTTTCCCTGGGCCGTGGTGCTGCGGGAGGATGTGGTGGGCATGCCCGGCTTCATTGCGATGATGATCTTTCTGGCCGTGCTGGTGATTGGTTTTGCTTTCGAGTGGAAGAAGGGGGCGCTGGAATGGGAATGATGACCGTAGAGGAAATTCTCCATCCGGATGGTCAGCAAGAACTGGTGGAACGGGGCTTTGTCACCACTTCTCTGGACTGGCTGATCAACTGGGCGCGTACCGGTTCCATGTGGCCGATGACCTTCGGCCTGGCCTGTTGTGCGGTGGAGATGATGGAGGCGGGTTCCTCCCGTTACGATCTGGACCGCTTCGGCATTGTGTTCCGCCCCAGTCCGCGCCAGTCGGATGTGATGATCGTGGCCGGCACGCTGACCAACAAGATGGCGCCGGCGCTGCGCAAGGTCTACGACCAGATGCCCGACCCCAAATGGGTGATTTCCATGGGTTCCTGCGCCAACGGTGGTGGCTATTATCACTATTCCTATTCCGTGGTGCGTGGCTGTGACCGCATCGTGCCGGTGGATGTCTATGTGCCGGGCTGCCCGCCCACGCCGGACGCCCTGATGTACGGCATCCTGCAGTTGCAGAACAAGATCCGCCGCACCAATACCATCAAGCGAGCTTGAGATGAGACTGTCGCTCACTGAATTGCAGCAGCGCCTGGAGGCCGCTTTCGAGGCCCAGCAGGTGCATGTGGAGCGCGCCTTCGGCGAATTGACCATGACCGTGCCGGTGGA
>JALWTZ010000319.1 GCA_026993285.1 Lysobacterales bacterium
GTGCAACTGCGCCTGGCCAGTGCTGCCGGTGTTCGTGAACGGCTGGAAGCCCTGCGCGAGGCACTGGTACTGGAACAGACTCCCGAACGACTGGAGTGTTTCGATATTTCTCACACACAGGGCCAGCAAACCGTGGCCTCTTGTGTGGTCTTTGGCCCGGACGGGCCGCAGAAAAACCAGTGGCGCCGCTTCAACATCCGCAACATCACCCCCGGTGATGACTACGCCGCCATGCATCAGGCACTGGAACGCCATTTTCGCCGCCTGCTGGAGGAAGAAACCCCGCTGCCCGATCTGTTGCTCATTGATGGTGGCAAGGGGCAGGTGCGCCAGGCCACGGCCGTGCTGGAGGCCTTGCAGGTCCATGGCGTGCTCGTGGTGGGCGTGGCCAAGGGCCCCGCGCGCAAGGCCGGAGAAGAAGTGCTGGTGCCGGCGGAAGGAAAACCCTTTCATCTGCCGGCGACCTCACCAGCCCTGCACTTGATCCAGCAGATTCGCGATGAAGCGCATCGCTTTGCCATCGAAGGCCACCGAAACCGGCGGCAAAAGCAGAGCCGTTATTCGGTGCTGGAAGATATCCCCGGTGTGGGCCCGGCCCGGCGCAAGGCCCTGCTGCAGCACTTCGGTGGCCTGCAGGGGCTGTTTGCCGCCAGCGAGGAAGACCTGGCCCGTGTACCGGGATTGAACCGAACCCTGGCAAGGCGTATCGTGGCGCAGCTGCAACCATTGAAACAGGAAAAAGGAAACCGAGGAACATCGTGAATCTGCCCAATCTGCTGACCGTCTTGCGCATTTTATTGATCCCCGTATTCGTGCTGGTGTTCATGCTGGATTTTCAGCATGCCAACCGCTGGGCAACGGTGATTTTCGGGTTGGCAGCCATTACCGACTGGCTGGATGGCTGGTTGGCCCGGCGCATGAACCTCACCAGCAAACTGGGTGCCTTTCTCGATCCGGTAGCCGACAAGTTGATGGTGGCCACGGCTGTGGTCATGCTGGTGATGACCAACCCCAACCCCTGGTTCACCTTGGCCGCCATGATTATCGTTGGCCGCGAAATCACCATCTCCGCCCTGCGGGAATGGATGGCCGAACTGGGAGAACGCGCTCAGGTCAAGGTGGCCCTGCTGGGCAAGCTCAAGACCGTGGCGCAGATGGTGGCGCTGTTTCTGCTCATCTGGGAAGAACCCCTGCCGTTGCTGGGCTGGTCGGCGCAATGGATTGGCGAGTGGATGCTGGGCCTGGCTGCCGTGCTTACCCTGTGGTCCATGATCAACTACCTTCTGGCAGCCCGGCCCTATCTGCGGGAATAAATCATGCTTGAAAAGCATCCATTTTGACGGTTTGCGCGCAAGATAAAAGGGTATACACTGTGAAAGTACAGGAGTGGACTACGAATAGATGAGCAAGGAGTATCTGCATTCAGGCTGGCAGCCAGAACATGACGACCCGGAAGTCGTTCTCTCCCTGCTGCGCCTGCAATCCAGAGTGCTCGAAGCCATTGCACGCAATGAGCCCCTGCAATCCATACTGAACCTGCTTTGTCGCGAAGCGGAGCAATGCATCGGTGAGGCGGTGGCATCCGTCATGATGCTGGACGAGACTCGGGGCACACTCAGCCTGGCCGCTGCACCCAGCTTGCCCAGGGAAGCCTGGCCCTCGCTGACCGGGCTGAAACCTTCCGAAACAGCCGGCTCCTGTGGCAATGCCATTTTTCTGGGTGAGCCGGTCTATGTCTGCAATGTGGCCGAAGACAGCCGCTGGGATGACTTGCGGGCCTTGGCACAGGATTATTCCGTGGGTGCCTGCTGGTCCTACCCGGTCTTCCTGCAATCCGATCAGCCGCAGGCCACATTTGCCATTACCAGTTTCCGGCAACGGGAGCCGGATACGCGGGATGACCTGCTCCTGCGTGTGGGCGCGCACCTGACCGGGCTGGCCATCAGCTTCAGCCAGCAGAACAGCCTGCTGAAACAAATGAACGCAGCCATTGAAGCCACCTCGGAAGGCATCTGTTTTTTCGGGCTGGATCGCCGTGTGACGCAGGTCAACAAGGCCTTTGCGCAGATGCTGGGTTACAGTGAAACCGTGTTGCAGGAAATGGATATCGCCAAGCTGCTTCCTGACGATAACCGTGCCGATCTCCTGCAGGAAATGCGGGCTTCACTGGAGGATTTCAGGGCCTGGCGGGGCGAGCTGGAACTGATGCGTTTCGACGGCCCGCCCCTGCCGGTAATCGCCAGTATCAACCGGATGGACAACCCCTGTACCGGCCAGCCGGAACATGTGGCGGTTGTCACCAACATCGAACAGATCAAGGCTCATGCCGAACGGCTGGAATACCTGCTCGACCATGACAACCTGACACAGTTCTACAACCGGCGCGGGGTCGAAAAGGCCCTGCGCACCGAGCTGGAAAACTGCCGGGACGGCGAGCATGTGGGGGTGGTCTGTCTGGATCTGGACCGTTTCAAGAACATCAACGACACCTTCGGCCACAAGATCGGCGATCAGATCCTGCAGTTGATGTCGCACCGCCTGCGCAATGCCTGGCCGGATGTCGTCATGGGCCGTCAGGGAGGGGATCAGTTTTTGCTGGTCTTCAGCGGGCTGCACCGCATCGCCCAATTGAATGCCATACTGGACAAGCTGCTCTATCTCAGTCGTGAGCCCATGCATGTGGGTTTGAGTGAGTTTCTCTTCACGGCCACTGCAGGTGTCGCCGTTTACCCCGAGGACGGCCATAGCGTGGAAGCCCTGCTCAGCTGTGCCGATACCGCCTTGCATGAGGCCAAGAAACAGGGCAGAGACCACTGGTTGCCCTACCATTCCCGCCAGAGCGACCAGCTCAACCGCATGCTGGATATCGAAAATGCCCTGCGCAAGGACCTGCTCGGCCATTCGCAGGCCTTTCAGGTGGTCTATCAGCTGCAATACCGGGAGGATGGCCAGCCCTGTGGCATGGAGGCCCTGGTACGCTGGCGCAATGAACAACTGGGCGCGGTCAGCCCGGCGGAATTCATTCCCCTGGCTGAGGAAACCGGCCTGGTGCGTGACCTGGGGCTGGTGGTATTGCGCACGGCCTGTGAAGAATTCCTGCAATTGCCCGTACTGTGGCAGAAACAGCTGAAACTGGCCGTCAACCTCTCACGCATGCAACTTTCCAGTGAACTGGTCGTTGCCGTAATGGATATTCTCGATGCAACCGGCTTCGACCCGACCCGGCTGGAACTGGAAGTGACGGAAACGGCCAATCTGCAATCCAGTGCAACCCAGCGCAATGTGCTGCTGACCTTGCAGAAACTGGGCATTCGCTTTGCGCTGGATGATTTCGGCACCGGCTACTCCTCGTTGACCGAACTGAAGCGCCTGCCGGTTTCCACCCTGAAAATCGACCAGACCCTCACCCGCGATATTCTGGAAGACGCCAGTGATGCCGCGCTGGTGCGCGCCGCCCTGGCACTGGGCGATGCCCTGGGCCTGGATGTGGTGGCCGAAGGCGTGGAAAGCGCCGAACAACTGCAGATGCTCAAGCGGCTGGGCTGCAGCCGGTTTCAGGGCTATTACTTCTGCAAACCTCAGCCCTTGGCCGAGTTGCAGGAAAAAATCACGCAACAGAGTTGACACTGTCAGGGTGAATCCGCATAATTCGCAACCCTGCACCGCACCGGTGCAACCCGCATCAAGCGCCCGTAGCTCAGCTGGATAGAGTACCTGGCTACGAACCAGGCGGTCGCACGTTCGAATCGTGCCGGGCGCGCCATATTCCAAAGGCCTGTCGCAAGACAGGCCTTTTTTGTTATCCGCCCGGCACGGTTCGAACGTGCGACAATCCAATGCGATACGTTCGACAAGCGGCGCAGTACATTGCGGTGCATTGATTTACCGCGCCAGCAATCCTACCCACAGGTTGAAAAAACAAAAAACGGCCGCCGAAGCGACCGTTTTAATGTATCGGTGGCTTCAGCGCCGAAGCGCCTAGCCTTGTTGCCGATAGTCCCCACCATCGGAATACCTGATACACTTGACATGATAGCCTTAATCTACATGGAGAGCAAGGATATGCAGTATCGATTGGGTATTGATCTGGGAACAGCTTCCATTGGAGCTGCCGCACTGGAATTGGATATAAATGGAACTCCACTGGCTGTTCCCTGGCATGCTGTCCGCATCTTTCAGGAACCTCTCGAAAAAGGCCAGGCTGGTCTCAAACCTAAAAAAGCAGCACGCCGCTTGGCACGCCAACAACGACGTCAGATTGAACGCAGGGCACGGCGTATTCGTCGAATTGCGCATTTGGCTCCACTGCTTGGGCTTGAGCCAAAACAGCTCTCGCCACACCCCGGTCCCGGTTTCAGTGCCTTGCGCGCCCGGGCCGCACGAGAATACATTGAACTGGATGATCTGCTGCGCGTACTCTTGCGGCTGGCCAAGCGGCGTGGTTACAAGGGGGAATTCCGTACAACCGGGAAAGACAGCGAAGCCGGTGTGGTGAAATCAGGCTCGGGAAAGCTCGCGGCAGCCATGGCCGAATTGGCTCGCCAACGTCAGGTAGACCGGGTCACGCTTGGTGAATATCTGCATTACCGGCACACAGCACGGGGACTGCCGATCCGTATGAAGCTGGACCGGGAAGATGTCGATGACCTTTACGCCCTGCGGGGCATGGTCGAAAATGAGTTTGAACAAATATGGCAGACCCAGGCACAACATCATCCGGTACTCAACGAGAGCCGCGAGGGGCGCCCGATCAAGGAACACTTCCATGAAGCGATCTTTTTTCAGCGCCCGCTCAAATCACCCGCACCCATGGTTGGCAACTGTTCGTTGGAGCAAAACCTGCCCAGGGCGCCACGGGCGCAACCCGCCGCACAGGCATTCCGCATCGAAAAGACACTGGCTGACCTGCGATGGGGCATGGGCAAGCGCGCCACAGGACTGAGCCCGGCGCAAAAGACCGAAATCCGGCGTTTGCTCAATGATCCAAAAGAGCTTCGGGCAGACGGCACCATCACCTTCAAGAAAATCTACCAGGCCCTGGAGGAGGCTGGCTGCCCCCGCCCCGACACACGCGGCCTCAACCTCGATCGCAGCAGCCGCGAGGAACTCAAGGGCAACACGACACTGAAGACTTTCCAGAAACTCGGGCTGCTGACCCAATGGCAGGCACTGGACGAACGTACACAGATCCAGGTGATCAACTTCCTGGCCGATCTGGGCTCACCCGAGCAGCTTGACAATGATGATTGGCACCAACATATCCGCAAAGCCAATGCCAAGGGATATAAGCGGAAGGACATGCGCCGATTCAGCCAGGAGATGATCGAGTTTATCGATCAGCTACGCGCCAGCGGCAAGTTCGACCGGTTGAGCAAAATGGGCTTTGAAGGCGGGCGCGGTGCCTACTCCATCAAGGCGCTGAAAAAGCTGACGGAATGGATGCAGGCGCCGGAATGGAGAGATGACCCGGGGAAAAACCCACGCATCGATGAAGATGCCGCCATCCGTGAGTGTTATCCCGAACATTTCAAAAAAACCGGCCTGACATCCACATTGCCCGAGCCACCCAAAACCGGCAACGATGTAGTTGATGGCGCTTTGCGTGAGCTGCGAAAGGTGATCAATCAGTGCATTACAAAACTGGGTGAGCCGCCGGCTGAAATCATTGTTGAAACGACGCGCGAACTGGGGGCTGGCCCGGAACGGCGCAATGAATGGGAAAGACGGGCTGCCGCCAACCAGAAACGCCGCAAACAAGCCGCGAAAAAGATTAGCGAAGCGGGCGAAATTGCCACGGGCACCAAGATTCTGCGCTATCTGCTTTGGGAAGAGCAGGAGGAAAACTGCCCCTATTGCGAACGCAAGATCGGCCTGCACGAAGCACTCAACGGCGCTGCGACTCACTTCGAACACATTCTGCCACGCAGCCTGACCCAGGTCGGCCGCAAGCGCAGTGAACTGGTACTGGCCCATCGGGAATGCAACAGCGCCAAGGGGGATCGCACACCCTGGCAAGTCTGGGGGGACGATCCCCAGCGCTGGGCACAAATCGAAGGACGGGCCCAGCGCTTCGAGGAACTGGGCAAAAAGCACTATGGGAAAGACCGCCCCCTGGCAATGGTCTATTTCCGCAAGGCCCGGCTGCTGACCCTGAAAGATCAAGTGGACGAGGTGATGAATGACGAGTCTATTGCCGATTTCGCCGACCGCCAATTGCACCAGAGTTCCTGGATCGCCAAAGCTGCCACCGCCTGGTTGGGCAGTATTTGCGGCAATGTTTTCGCGTCCCGTGGCGAAATGACAGCCGGCCTGCGCGCCGCCTGGCGGCTGGAGACCGTGATACCCGAAGTGCGCTACGAAGAAGGCTGCCGTGTCTTCGATACGGATGGAAAACCCATTTCGAAAGAAGACTTCGACCGCTTCCGCAAGCAGTGGGAAGGCCGGCTTGCCGTCAGCGATAACACGGATCGTACCGAGCGGCGCATCGACAAGCGCATCGACCACCGTCACCACCTGATTGATGCGCTGACCATCGCCCTGACATCGCGCAGTCTGTACCAGAAGATGGCACGTCGTTATGTCGAGGAAACCAAGGCTATCCAACAGGGTGAAAAGAAACGCCGTGACTGGAGCATCGAGCCACCCATGCAAAATGTACGGGAAGTAGCGTTGCAGTTGGTGCGTAACTGCAACTTGACCCACAAGCCAGATCGTCTGCCCAATGGGCAGTTTTTCCTCGATACTGCTTACGGTGTAGCCCATGATGAAGAAAGTGATCAATGGCGGCTCACTGTACGCCACCGGCTGACTGACCTGGCCGATAAGCAAAACAACGCAGCCAAAACCCGGATCAATCTTTCGACCATCGTCAGCCCGGAAGTACGCCAAATCGTTCTCCAGGCCTTTGAGGAGCGCATTGCCAAAGGGATGAATCCAAAAGAGGCATTGGCCAAACCCATTGAATACCCTCGGTATCGTACCCCCATCTACAAGGTTCGTTGCTACCAAAAGCAGGGGCGTGGGTTCTTGCAATTGGATGGGGCGACCCTCATCACTCATTGCAGCCGTCAGGGAGAGCACCATAAGCGGTTGGTCAACGATGGCTATGCCTGTCTGGATGTAATTACTGATAACGGTAAGCTCAAGGCAGTACAGCTGGTTACGCTCGACCAATTTCAGCGGTCAAAAAAACCACGGGGGGCTACCCGTTTCTTCAAAGGTGATACGGTCATTGATAGCCGGGATGGCAAACGCTACCTGATTCATCAGTTCAATGTAGTGGGTGGAGGATCGATCTTCATGGCACCCGTGCATGAAACCAGATTGATCTCGCAACTGAAACCCGAAGATGGAAGGAAGAAAGTAAGTGGAAAAAGCCTGCTCAAACTAAAACCGGAAGCGTGATGTCCCCATGGCGGAACACCATGTACTGTTGATTGAGCACCCAGCACGCCTGAACATCGATACTGGCCGGTTGCGCATTGAACGGGACAAACATCCGCCCGTTTTTGTACTGCCGGAAGATATCGATGTACTCTGCCTCCACCATCCCGTAATCAGCATCAGTATTAGCGCGTTGCAAGCCCTGACCGAGGCGGGCGCCGTGGTACTGCTGACTGACGCGCGTCACCAGCCCAGCGCCCAGCTTTATCCACTCAAAGCACATGCCAGGCAAAGCTTACGCCTGCGACTTCAGATCCAGTTGGATCACACAGACCATCCCCCCCGACTCTGGCAAGCGATAGTCCAGGCACGCATACGAACTCAAGCGGCAAACCTGCGAGCTTTGGGACGTAAGGGAGCTCTATACCTTGAACGGCTCAGCAAAAAAGTTAAGCCTAATGATTCTGGTCACCACGAGGGACAGGCAGCACGCCATTACTGGAAACACCTGTTGGAAGAAGGGTTTAGGCGTGAAAAACGGGGTGCAGAAGATGGCATTAACAGTCGCCTCAATTTTGGCTATGCGGTGCTACGGGCGGTGATCGCCCGGCAACTGGCCTGCATGGGCCTGAATCTGGGGCTGGGCCTGGGACATCACAGTAGCGAAAACCCTTTCAATCTTGCTGATGATTTTATTGAACCCTACCGTTATCTGGTTGAGCGGCATGTGGTATCGCTAGACCGGCAAGTACTTGAACAACCACTGCAAAGTAATGGTAAAAAAGAGTTATTGGCCTTTATCAGCCAGCAGGTGCCGATGAACGATGGTGAATACCGGCTCAATGGGGCTGTAGAAGCCACTGTGGACAGTTACTGCCGTATTCTTGACGGGCGGGGGGAAAGTCTGGCATTACCGGAGTATTAGTATGGGTGTGAACGGGTGGCGAATTGTGTGGTTGATTGCTGTCTATGATTGCCCCATGACTACGCCCGAGGCTAGACATGCCTACAGCGTGTTTCGCAAGTTACTGTTGAGCCAGAACTTTCATCAACTGCAGAACTCGCTCTATGTTCGTCACTTCCCCACCAAAGCCACCGCTGATGCCTGTATACATCGATTGCGGCCACAGATTCCCAAGGGTGCGGATGTGGCATTCTTTCTGGTTACCGACAAGCAGTACGCCATGACTAGAGAGTACTTTGGTACAAAGGAAGTCAGGAAAAAACCCGATGAACCCGAGCAAATTCAGTTGTTCTAGAGAGAAATCCCTAACTCAATCAGTGAGTTAGGGAATTGGTATTATATCAGGCATTCCGATGGTGGGGTATCGGAACGGACAGGCCGCGCTGGTTGTCACGCCATGGATTATATCAGGCATTCCGATGGTGGGGTATCGGAACGTTCCCGTTTGGCATATTCAATGGCCTCACATTATATCAGGCATTCCGATGGTGGGGTATCGGAACGACAGCACGGGCACCCTGCGGCTGAAACCGATTATATCAGGCATTCCGATGGTGGGGTATCGGAACGTACCGGCGCTTACGAGGCATCGGCAACCTGATTATATCAGGCATTCCGATGGTGGGGTATCGGAACCTGATACTCACCGGACGGGCGCTGATACAGATTATATCAGGCATTCCGATGGTGGGGTATCGGAACGGGGTTCCTGTTCGGAACCGGGGGCGACAAATTATATCAGGCATTCCGATGGTGGGGTATCGGAACCGCCGCCGTGCGCCAATGGGGAAAACCGGCATTATATCAGGCATTCCGATGGTGGGGTATCGGAACTGGAGACGGCGTCGTTGTCGTACACATGCGATTATATCAGGCATTCCGATGGTGGGGTATCGGAACACCAGTACCTGCAGATAGGCTCGTACCTTCATTATATCAGGCATTCCGATGGTGGGGTATCGGAACAGCCCGGATATTGACATGCGGAAGGCTGGTATTATATCAGGCATTCCGATGGTGGGGTATCGGAACCTGGGTATAACGCCAGGTGCCAAGCGCAGAAATTATATCAGGCATTCCGATGGTGGGGTATCGGAACACCCGCAGGGTTGGGATGGCGATTCCGGCCATTATATCAGGCATTCCGATGGTGGGGTATCGGAACACTGTCCGACATGGTTGTAGCGGTCAACAAATTATATCAGGCATTCCGATGGTGGGGTATCGGAACCATCATGCCGCTACCTCCTGCTGATTCAGTATTATATCAGGCATTCCGATGGTGGGGTATCGGAACCGTAATGTAAATCACACCATCGAATTGATTATTATATCAGGCATTCCGATGGTGGGGTATCGGAACCGTTTCCGGCGCGCCGTCGGTGCCGTAGGCATTATATCAGGCATTCCGATGGTGGGGTATCGGAACAGCAGGCTGGCCGATGCTGGGTATTCGATTATTATATCAGGCATTCCGATGGTGGGGTATCGGAACCATTGCTCACCGCCGCCCAGCTGACCCGCAATTATATCAGGCATTCCGATGGTGGGGTATCGGAACACACATACAGCATGCCCAACAACAGCAACAATTATATCAGGCATTCCGATGGTGGGGTATCGGAACCTCGCAGTGATGCTTGATAGGATTCCGGCAATTATATCAGGCATTCCGATGGTGGGGTATCGGAACCCGTGAATGATCCTGAATGGGATCCCATCGATTATATCAGGCATTCCGATGGTGGGGTATCGGAACGGGATATTAGTTGTGAGCGCGGCTCAATCGATTATATCAGGCATTCCGATGGTGGGGTATCGGAACATGGAGGAAGTGCGGATGCAACGCCAGGCGATTATATCAGGCATTCCGATGGTGGGGGCATTTGCTAATATAGTATAGGGTTAGGGCTAGTGCCCGAGGGAATGGTAGGTGTAATGAGGTTGATTTCTATTGGACCTGCAACCTGGCTGGTTGTTTATAGAATAAATCAAGTATATGTTTTATTAATTAAGTGAATAAACAGGTTTATGCGTACTCTATCCACAGGCTGAAATGGTTGAAGCGCATACACAGCACAGGTGTTGTGAACACCACAACCGCATGGGCTTCCCTGCCCTCCTGATTCAGCTGGTTGCCGTGGTTGTACTCAGCTCGCGCAGTTGCTCGTACAGCTTGCGTTCTTCCGGGCTGAGGGTTTTGGGAACGGCAATCATGATCTCGGCATAGAGGTCACCACCGCCCAGGCCCTTGCCCTTGAGGCGGAATTTCTTGCCGGAGCTGGTGCCGGCGGGGATGTTCAGTTCCACCTTGCCGTCCAGGGTGGGCACCACCACCTTGCCGCCCAGAGCGGCCTTCCACGGTTCGATCTGGACGCGGGTAGTCAGGTCCTTGCCGTCCACCTTGAAGCGGCTGTGCGGCAGCAGTTGCACTTCCAGGATCAGGTCACCGGCCGGGCCGCCGGCCATGCCGGGGCCGCCCTGGCCCTTGAGGCGGATTTTTCTGCCATCGGTGGTGCCGGCCGGAATCTTGATATCCAGCGTCTTGCGTTCACCGTTGCCCAGGTCGAAGCTGACCCGGGTGCTGCCACCCTTGGCCACGGTTTCCAGGTCCAGTTTGACGGTGGCCTGGATGTCCTGCCCCTTGCGCGGGCGGGCGCGGTGGCTTCTGCCGCCGTGGAAGCCCTCGGCACCACTGAAGCCGCCACCGAAGCCGCCGCCAAAGATGGAGGCGAAAAAGTCGCTGAAGCCGGCCAGGTCTTCCGGGTTGACCGAGCCGCCCTGAAAGCCGCCACCACCGAACTGGCCGGGGTTGAAGCCGTAGCCGGCATCCACCTGGGCCTTGATCTGGTCGTATTGCTTGCGTTTTTCCGGGTCTTTCAGTGCCTCGTAGGCCTCGTTGACTTCCTTGAAGCGTTCCTCGGACTGGCTGTCGCCCTTGTTCTTGTCCGGGTGGTATTTGCGGGCCAGCTTGCGGTAGGCCTTCTTGATTTCATCCTGCGAGGCCGATGCACTGACGCCCAGGATCTTGTAGTAATCCTTGAATTCCATGATTCACCCAAAAAAATTGACTGCCTCCAATATGGGGGCTTTTGCCGTCGGCTTCAAGCCGGAGGGGTGGGCATGGGTGACGGTTGGTGCGGTTTCAGAAGGGCAGTTGCAGGCGGGCGCGGGCATAGAGCACGGCCTGGCCTTCCAGCAGCACGGCATCTTCCAGCAGGCCGCAGGTCAGCCAGCCCTGGCGGCTGGAGCGTTGCATGGCCTGGAGGGTGTTTTTTTCCAGCCGCGCGGCCCAGAAGGGGGTGAGGGCGCAGTGGGCCGAGCCGGTAACCGGGTCTTCGTTCACGCCCACGGCCGGGGCGAAGAAGCGGGAGTAGAAGTCGAATGCCTCATCACCGGGGGCGGTGGCGATCACGCCACGGGTGTCCACTTCCGCCAGGCGGGCAAAATCCGGTTGCAGGGCGTCCAGTTGCTGTTTGTCGGGGTAGAGCAGCAGGGTATCTTCGCCGGCCTGCCACTGTTCTTCCGGCTTGCTGCCCATGGCGGCGCAGAGGTAGGGGTCCAGCGTGGCGGGCTTCGGCTCGCGCCGGGGAAAACGCATGCGGTAGCCGTTTTCCTGGCGTTCCACGGTCAGGGGGCCGCTGCGGGTGTGAAAGGTGATTTTCCCGCCGGCATGGCCCAGTTCGGTGAACAGCAGGTGGGCGGTGGCCAGGGTGGCGTGGCCGCAGAGTTTGACTTCGGTGCCGGGCGTGAACCAGCGCAGGTGGTAGTCTTTACCCCGGGGTACGAAAAAGGCGGTTTCCGACAGGTTGTTTTCCGAGGCAATGGCCTGCATTTGCGTGTCTTCCAGCCAGTGGTCCAGCGGCACAATGGCGGCGGGGTTGCCGTGGAAGACCCGGTCGGTGAAGGCGTCGATGGTGTAGCAGTCCAGTTCGGTCATTGCAGGGCTTCCAGATTGCGGAAATGTTCCAGGGCTTCCGGGTTGGCCAGGGCTTCGGTGTTGCCTACTTCCCGGCCATGGATCAGGTCGCGCACGGCCAGTTCGGTGATTTTGCCGCTGCGGGTACGCGGCAGTTCCGGCACCTGCACGATCACGGCGGGCACATGCCGGGGGCTGGCGTGTTCGCGCAGGCGCTTGCGGATGGCCTGTTGCAGCGGGTCATCCAGGGTTAGCCCGGCTTTCAGCACCACGAACAGCACCACCCGTTCATCACCTTCGTATTGCTGGCCCACGGCCAGGGATTCCACCACCTCGGGAATCTGTTCCACCTGGCGGTAGATTTCCGCCGTGCCGATGCGCACACCGCCGGGGTTGAGGGTGGCGTCGGAGCGGCCATGGATGATCAGGCCGCCGTGACGGGTGTATTCGGCACGGTCGCCCTGGGCCCAGACCGGGTGATCCCGTTGCGGGAAGCGCTCGAAATAGGCGGCGTGGTAGCGCTTGCCTTCCGGGTCGTTCCAGAAGCCCACCGGCATGGAGGGAAAGGCCAGTGAGCAGCTGAGTTCGCCGGGTTGTTCCCGTACCGGCCGGCCCTGCTCGTCCAGCACTTCCACTTTCATGCCCAGGCCCGGCCCCTGCAGCTCGCCCCGCCAGACCGGCAGCAGCGGGTTGCCCAGGGCAAAGCAGGAGACGATGTCGGTGCCGCCGGAGATGGAGCAGAGCTGCACATCGGCCTTGAGGGCGCTGTAGACCCAGTCGAACTGGGCCGGCAGCAGCGGCGAGCCGGTGGAGAGGATGGTGCGAACCCGGCTCAGATCATGCTGTTCCATCGGGCGGTAGCCGCTTTTTTCCACCGCCGACAGCCACTTGGCGCTGGTGCCGAACACATCCACCTGGCGTTTTTCCGCCAGCTGGAACAGGGCTTGCGGGCCGGGGTGGAAGGGGGAGCCGTCGTAGAGCACGACAACGGCCTCGGCGGCCAGCGCGCTGACCAGCCAGTTCCACATCATCCAGCCGCAGGTGGTGAAGTAGAAGATGCGTTCCTGTTTCTTCAGGTCGGTGTGTAGCACCAGTTCCTTCATGTGCTGCAGCAGGGTGCCGCCGGCGGAGTGGATGATGCACTTGGGCCTGCCGGTGGTGCCGGAGGAAAACAGGATGTACAGCGGGTGGTCGAAGGGCAGTTGTTCAAATTGCGGCGCGGGCGGGTCGGCATGCAGAAAACGGTTGAACAGCACGGCGTTGCTCAAACCATCGATGTCCGGTTGCCGCTCCAGATAGGGGATGATGACGGTTTTTTTCAGTGTGGGCAGGCCCTGGGCGATGGCGGCCACCTTGTCCAGCACCGGGAAGGACTTGCCGTTGTAGGGGTAGCCGTCGGCGGCGAACAGCAGCACCGGTTCGATCTGGGCAAAGCGGTCCAGCGCGCCCTGCACGCCGAAATCCGGCGAGCAGGAAGACCAGACAGCACCGATGCTGGCGGCGGCCAGCATGGCAATCAGGGTGTGTGGCAGGTTGGGCATGAAACCGGCCACCCGGTCACCGGGTTGCACGCCCAGCTCGCGCATGGCCCAGGCCAGGCGGTTGACCTTGTCGGCCAGTTCCGCCCGGCTCAGTTGCATGCGGTGGCCGGCTTCGCTGTCGAAGGTCAGGGCCGGCCGGTCATCTGCCTGGCGCAGCAGGTTCTGGGCGAAGTTCAGCCGGGCACCGGCAAACCAGCGCGCACCGGGCATTTTTTTCGGGTCGTCCACCACCGAATCCCAGCCACGGGAGGAACGGATGGCGCAGAACTCCCAGACCGCCTCCCAGAAGCGCGCCGGCTGGCCGATGGAGAAGTTGTACAGCGCCGGGTAGTCGCTGACATCCGGGCTGTAGTGTTTTTCCACATGGCGAATGAAACGCGCCAGGTTGCTTTGCTCCAGTTGTTTCGGGCCGGGTTGCCACAAGGGTTGTTCGGCGGCTTCGCTCATGGTGTTGGCGTCAATCCAGTTTTTCCAGCAGTTCAGGCACGACCTGGAACAGGTCACCCACCAGGCCCAGATCGGCCACCTCGAAGATGGGTGCGTCCGGATCCTTGTTGATGGCGACAATGGTGCCTGCATCCTTGATGCCGGTCAAATGCTGGATGGCGCCGGAAATGCCCAGGGCGATGTACAGCTCCGGGGCGATGATCTTGCCGGTCTGGCCCACTTGCAGGTCATTGGCGGCATAACCGGCATCCACGGCGGCGCGGGAGGCCCCGACCGCGGCATGCAGCTTGTCGGCCAGTTGTTCCACCAGACGGAAGTTTTCCGCGCTGCCCAGGCCACGGCCCCCGGAGACCACCCGCTCGGCGGATTGCAGGTCGGGGCGGTCACCGCCATCGGCTTCCAGGCCCACGAAGCGGGTGTGTTGCGGCAGGCTGATATCCAGGCTGCAGGCTTCCACCGGGGCGGCATCACCCGTGCCCACGGGCTTGAAGGAGGCCGTGCGCACGCTGGCCAGCACGGTATGCTCCGGCGGGCATTGCAGTTCCACGATGGCGTTGCCGGCATAGACCGGGCGCTCGAAATGGTGCGGGCCCTTGACGGTCATCAGGTCGGAGACCTGCGGCAGGCCCAGCAGGGCGGCCACCCGTGGCAGCACATCCTTGCCGAAGGTGGTGGAAGGGATGAACAGGTGGGAATAACCTTCCGCCAGGGCGGCAATCTGCGGGGCCAGCACGGCGGCCAGCGGGTGGGCGTTTTCTTCCCGGTCCAGCAGAAGCACCCGGCTGACACCTTCCAGGCTGGCCGCCTGTTCGGCGATGGCCTGGCCCCCGTGGGCCAGCACGGCCACCTCAATGGCATCCACGCCCAGTTGGCTGGCGGCGGCCACGGCACGGGCAGTGGTCGTGTTCAGGTTCCGGCCGTCGTGTTCGGCAATGATCAGGCAGCGCATCAGAGTACTCCTCGTTCTTTCAGGGCGGCGAGCAGTTCGTCCACCGTTTCCACCTTGTGGCCGGCCTGGCGGGGCTGGGGTGCCCGCCATTGCAGAATCTGGCAGGCCGGCGGTGCTTCCACGCCCAGGCTGTCCAGCGGGCGGGTTTCCAGCGGCTTGCGCTTGGCTTTCATGATGTCGGGCAGCTTGACGAAGCGGGGTTCGTTCAGACGCAGGTCGGCGGTGATGACGGCGGGCAGGTCGATCTGGATGGTTTCCAGGCCGGCATCTACTTCGCGGGTGACCGTGGCACTGTCACCCTCCAGCACCATCCTGGAGGCAAAGGTGGCCTGGGGGCGATCCCACAGGGCGGCGAGCATCTGGCCGGTCTGGTTGCTGTCGTCATCGATGGCCTGCT
>JALWTZ010000320.1 GCA_026993285.1 Lysobacterales bacterium
CCCTGGACCCCACCGCCCCCATCCTGCTGCAGGTGCCCGCCGACAGCAGCCAGTTTTCCGCCAGCTATTCCGGTGGCATCAACGGCGACGCGGTCATTACCGACCATGGCGACTGCGTGCTGGCCGGGCCCAACCGGCCCATCTGCGCCGAGAGCGGTTTCAAACTGCTGAGCCTGGAAATGGACAACAACAGCATCAACCAGCTGGCCATGAGCGGAGTGGTCACGGCCAGCTTCCAGCTGCAATTCACCCTGGCCAGTGACCAAGACACCTATTTCAGGGCCCTGTACAGCGTCAAAGTCAGCCAAAATGGGCAGGACTATTTCATTCCCATACTGAACAATGTCAACCACATGGCCGACGCACCCAGAATCGACCTCAGCCCGTCGGTTCCCAGCATCACCCAGCCGCAACTGCCCTTTGATGACAGCGCCGAATTCGTCAATGTAGCCGACAACGGCAGCTTCTCCGTTCCCGCCGGCATCAGTGGCAGCTGGTATGACCCGGATTTCGATGGTGAAGGCTGGAACCTGCAACTGCTGGGTGGCGGTCTGGCCCTGGCCTACTGGTTCAGCTACGACGGCAACGGCAACCAGGCCTGGTTCTATGGCCTGGGCCGGGTCAGTGGCAATACCATCACCTTTAACGCCCTGCGCCAACCGATGGGCGGGCGCTTTGGCAGCGGTTTCGACCCCGCCCAGGTCAGCCAGCCACTGTGGGGCACCATGGCACTGGTCTTCGATGACTGCAACAGCGGCTACATGGCCTACAGCGGCAAGACGGGTTTCGATACCGGCGAGATGAACATTCAGCGTATCACCGGCCTGCAGAACATCCCCTGTGGAACGGCCAAGGCACCCCGGCCCGTGCGGGCCAAGGCGGTTTCCTCGCAAATGAGCGGCCCCTGGTATGACCCCAGCCATGACGGCGAGGGCTGGTTGCTGGAAATCCTCGATGACAGCACCGCCGTGGCCTACTGGTTCACCTATGACGCCAGCGGCAACCAGGCCTGGTTTGTTGGCGTGGGCAGCATCAACGGCGACAGTATCCAGTTCGATGAAGTCCTGCGCCCGGTCGGTGGGCGCTTTGGCATGAACAGCTACAACCCCAGCCAGATCAACCGGAAAACGGCCGGCAGCATGCAGTTCACCTTTACCAGTTGCAGCACCGGCTCCATGAGCTATGACCTCTCCACTGCCGGATTTGGCAGCGGTTCCCTGAGCTTGCAGAAGATCGTCAATATCGAGGGAGATGGTTGCAGCATGCAATGAAATAGGATTACTTTCACATAAAAGTATCTGTATACTTGCCGAATCTTTCACTGATATCCACAAACAAGGGGGGACCATGAAAAGTTTATTCACCATGCTCATGTTGCTGCTTGCACAGTGGGCCCATGCCCAAATTGTGACCGCTGGCCAGGCTGGCTTTGAGTTGGTAGCTGGTGCCAATATCACATTTTCCGATGCGCAAGCCGGTGCTGCTTCCCGAACCTATATGGGACTGACCGGTGAGCTAGCCAGTATTCTCAGTGCAGAAGAACAAACAGCCGTGCAATCTTTGGTTGCTACTCATGGTGCCAGCTGCTGGGTGGGTGGCTCGGATGCGGCCGTGGAAGGCGAATGGCGCTGGCAGGATGGCACACAGTTCTGGCAGGGGAATTTTGGTGGTTCTGCCGTTGGCGGCATGTATAACAACTGGGGTGCCGGTGAGCCCAATGATGCTGGCGGAGATGAAGATGGTCTGACTGTAGGAACAACAGGTCTATGGAATGATTACACCACCACTTTAACGCAAACCTGCTATGTCGTGCGCTACAATCTGGCCCTGCTGCCGGTACCGGCAACGCAACCGCTGGGCCTGTGGCTGATGATGCTGGCCATGGCCGCGCTGGGTGGCTATTACCTGACCCGCAAGGCAGCCATCTGAAGCCGGCTGTACACTGAATCACTGACCAGGGGCCTGCTGCGCACGATGCACAGCAGGCCTTTTTCATGACTGCTCATCAACGGCTGACCCGGTTTTCCCGCAGGCTGGCGCGCAAATGTTCCAGTGCCTTCTCCCTGGGCGCTGTACTTGTACAGATCACGCAGCCTTTGGCCAGGATATGGCATGTTTCTTATGCAGTACCGGCGCCGTGAACCATGACCTCTCCGTCGCCGGCTTTGGCAGCAGCTCCCTGAGCCTGTAGAAAATCGTCAATATCGAAGGGGATGGATGCCCCCTGTGAGAATCGTAATTGCTTTCTCAAAAACTAATTGCTTTCTCAAAAAGTAAATGTATACTTGAGGAGATTTTCACTGATATCCATTAACAAGGGGGAATTATGAAAAAGCTATTCATCGTCTGCCTGTTACTGGCCTCGCAATGGGCCCATGCACAGGTGGTTGTAGTCGGCAAGGCCGCCTTCGAGCGGGTGGACAGTGCCAATGTCACCTTCGCCGATGCACAAGCCGAAGCGGCTAGCCGCACCTATATGGGACTGGGTGGTGAGCTGGCCAGTGTACTCAGCGCGGCCGAACAGGCTGCCCTTGAAGGCTTGCTCGCCGGTGCACCTTCAAGCTGCTGGCTGGGTGGCTCGGATGCAGCCGTGGAAGGGGAATGGCGCTGGCAGGATGGCACCCAGTTCTGGCAGGGCAATCAAACCGGTTCTGCCGTAGGTGGCATGTACAACAACTGGAATGCAGGTGAACCCAATGATGCAGGCGGGAATGAAGATGGCCTGGCTATCACATTCCCTTCTGGTGTCTGGAACGATGGGCCCGTGACCGCCACATTGAACTGCTACTTCGTACGCTACAACCTGGCCCTGCTGCCGGTACCGGCAACGCAACCGCTGGGGCTGTGGTTGATGATGCTGGCCATGGCCGCGCTGGGTGGCTATTACCTGAGCCGCAAGGCAGCCATCTGAAGCCAGCTGTACGCTGAATCACTGACCAGGGGCCTGCTGCGCACGATGCACAGCAGGCCTTTTTCATGGCCAGCATTCAACGGCCGGCCCGGTTTTCCCGCAGGATGGCGCGCAGGTGTTCCAGTGCCTTCTCCCCTTGGGCGCTGTCCTTGTACAGGTCACGCAGCTTCAGGTGCAGGATATTGCGCAAGGTCTGGTTGTTGCGGGTTTCCTTGAGCAGCTTTTCCAGTTCCGGGATGGCCTGGGCGGCATTGCCGCGCATTTCGTGAATTTCCACGATACCTTCCACGGCGATATAACTGACACGCTCCGGCTGACTGGCGATACGGGTCACCTCGTCGGATATGGCCAGGTAGCGATCCAGCATGTCGAGAAACTGGATCTGCTGGCTGGTGGTGTCGGCGCTGGCGGCCAGCGGCAGGCTCAGCAGCAGGCTCAGGCAGAATGCGTACAGGGTTTTCATGGTCGATCTCCTCTGGTTCAACACGGGTTTTCATCTTCCAGGTCGTGCAACTGCTGCACGGCCCGGTGCAAATGGGTTTTCACACTGCCTGTGCTGATGCCCAGCACTTCGGCAGTCTCGCGGGTATCCAGCCCCTGCAGGAAACGCAGCACCACCACTTCACGCTGGCGTTGCGGCAGGCCGTTGAGATGGGCCAGAAACTGTTGCCACTGCAGCCGGGCCTCGGCTTGATCCGGCACCGGCAGGGTCAGCAGTTGCACGTCCAGGTCCCCCTGGGCGCGCTGTTGCTTGCGAATCTGCTCCCGGCTCACATTCAGCACCAGCTGATAGAGCCAGGTGGAAAACTTCGCTCTCGGCGTCAGCAGCCAGCGTTTCTGCATCACCCGCAGCATCACTTCCTGGCTGATGTCATCGGCCAGCTGGCTGCCGGCAAAGCCCAGCGCCAGCTTCCATACATAGCCATGCCAGCGGCTGTAGAAGCGCGCCATCTCCTCCGGAGATTTGCGGGCCTGCTTCAGCCATTGCCATTCCGTCTCCCGCATCAGCCCACACGCGACGGTGGCCGCAGCCGGGGCTTGCCCTGGGGCCGTGGCGCCGACAGGGATGGCAAACGGCCAGTGGGGCGGGCCGGCAGGCTGCCGGGCAGGCGAACCTGCACTTTCAGCCGGGGCATTTTCACCGCCAGCGGCTGATGGGCCTGGGGCACCGGAGCCACCGGCGGCCGGGACGGCCAACCCAGCCAGA
>JALWTZ010000321.1 GCA_026993285.1 Lysobacterales bacterium
CTGAAAACCGGCATTCGTGGCTGGAACGACGCCGACCAGGCACTGGTGGACGCGGCCGGACAGCCGGTGGATGCCGATGCGCTGGATGAAGAACTGAACGCGCCGGTACCAGCGGAAAAACTGCAGCAGGCGGGGTAGAATCATCCTTTTCCCCGGAGCACCGCCATGGACGAGGATGATATCGACTTCAGCCAGGCCGTGGGGCCGGTGCAACCGGTCCGGAAAACGGCGCGCTACCGCAACCCCTTCAAGCCGCCGCCGGTACCGTTCAAGCACATCGAGGATGAACGCGCCGTGCTGGACGAACTGCTCAAGCCGGTGCCCGGCGAGGAATGGCTGGAAACCGGCGAGGAAGTGCGCTACCTGCGGCCCGGCCTGCGCCCGCAACTGCTCAAGCGCCTGCGGCGAGGGGATTTCCGCATCGAAGACACCATCGACCTGCACCACCTGAATGTGGAAGGCGCGCGCCAGACCCTGCAATCCTACCTGGCCTGGGTGCGCCGCGAAGGCCTGCGGTGCGTGAAGATCATCCATGGCAAGGGCCTGCGTTCACGCGGCCCCGGCCCGGTGCTGAAAAACCTCACCGCCCGTTTCCTGCGCAAGCAGGCCGACGTGCTGGCCTTTGTCAGCCCGGTGGAGCGGGAAGGCGGCACCGGCGCGGTGCTGGTACTGGTGCAAACGCGCTGATGGCTGAATTCGCCCCCGGGGTGCTGTTTGGTTATCATGGTGGCAGAAAAAAGAGGGCATTTCCCGATGAAATTCCGTATGCTGGTCCTTTGGATGACAGGAGCCCTGCTGATGTTTTCGTTTGCCGCTTCGGCCAGTGACCTCAAGCCCGGTGACCCGGCGCCCGCCTTCGACCTGCTGGACCAACACGGCAAGCGGCATGCGCTGGCCGATTATCAGGGCCAGTGGTTGGTGTTGTACTTCTACCCGAAGGACGACACACCCGGCTGCACCAAGGAAGCCTGCCATTTTCGTGACCAGTATGAACATCTGCTGGAGAAAAAGGCCGCCGTGGTGGGCGTGAGCCTGGATGATGTGCAATCCCACAAGGCCTTCATGGAAAAGTACAAGCTGCCCTTTCCCCTGCTGGCCGACCCGGGTGGCAAGGTCGCCATGGCCTACGGCTCGCTGTACAAGCTGGGCCCCTTGCGTTTTGCCCGCCGGCACAGCTTCATCATCGACCCGCAGGGCCGGCTGGCGAAAATCTACCGGGAAGTGAAACCGGCCGGCCACGCGCAACAGATACTGGACGACCTGGGTGCCTTGCAGGCAGCATCAGCGGCTGCGGATTGAACCTTTTGCGCGCCACGCGCTCTACAGGCAAGGCTTGAAGCTGAGAACCCGATGAAAACCACCTGGCTGGCCACATTGCTGATTCTGTTGCTGAGCGTTCAGTGGGTGGATGCCCGCATGGATGCCTATGCCAAGCATCCGACCCAGCCGGAGGCACTGCTTTCAGCAGACGAGGTGCTGGAACACTCCAGCTCGCATGCCCAGGATGAAATCATTCATCACTGTTGCCACTGTCATGGTCTGGGAACACTGTTTACATCGGCAGCAACCCATCACAGCTGCCTGCCGAAAATCAGTAACCCAGTGTTTCCGCTGGCAAGCATGACGATTGCCAACCGGTTCATCTCTCCCGAACACCGCCCTCCCATCGCCTGAATTCATTGCACAAGCACACATGGCCATCCCGCGTGATGGTTGTGGATGCTTGCGGCCTGGCCGCAAGCAAAACCCAATGAAACGAGGCGAACATGAAAAGCAAGAACACAAAGGCATGGATTCTGCTCTGCCTGCTGCCGCTGGCGCAGGCACAGGCTGAAAACATCGAAAACTGGCTGACACAGCTGGAAGCCAGGGTGCAACAGCACCCGGCCATGCGGGCGGCCCTGCAGGCACGGGAAGCCGGCCAGTGGCAGGCCCGCGCCCTGGAGCAGCCGCTGTACAACCCCGAGCTGGAATCGGCCTTCGACCGGGAAGGCCCCAACAACAACTACAGCATCGGCATCCATCAAACCATCGACCTGTGGAACAAGCGCGGCCTGCGCCGGGAACAGGCCAAACTGCTGGAGTCGGCCAGCCGCTGGTATTGGCAGCAGGCGATACAGGCCCGCACGGTGGAAGTGCTGCAGGCGCTGCTGAACTGGGAACTGGCGCAAAAGTCCTGGCAACTGGCGCGGCAACAGGAAGCCCAGACTTCCGAACTACTGAAACTGGTGGACCAGCGCCAGCAGGCTGGTGACCTGGGGGAAATCGATGCCGAACTGGCCTATCTGGACCTGTCGCAAAGGCTGCAGCAAACCGCCGCCGCCGAGGTGGCATTGCTGGAGGCGGAAAAACAGGTGCAATCCCTGCTGCCCGGCTGGAAACCGGAGGAGGGCGGTGTACCGGTCGGTTTCTGGAACTGGCTGGCCGCCCGCATGGACCAGCCGGTGAAAACCCTGCTGGAAAACCACCCGCAACTAGCGGCCCTGCGCGCCGAGCGTGACCTGCAACAGCAGGCCGCCGAACTGGCGGAGAAGGAACGCCGGCCCGACCCCACCCTGGGCATTGCCGCCGGGCAGGTGGATGGAGATTCCAGCCTGGGCCTGAACCTTTCCATTCCCCTGAATGTACGCAACACCTTCGTGGCCGAAGTGCGCGAGGCGGAAACCCGTGCCCAGGAAGCGGATGCCCAGTGGCAGGCCGCCTGGCGCGAACGGGAATACCGCCTTGAAGCCCTGCAGCAGATGTTGCAGGTACTGGCCGCCAAGGCACGGCACTGGAAAAAACTGATGACAGGCCGGCTGGAACGCTCGGCCACCCTGCTGGAAAAGCAGTGGCGCAACGGCGATTTGAGCACGGCGGAATACCTGCTGGCGCTGGACAAGCGCATCGAAGCCCAGCTTGCCGGGCTGGAACTGGAACGCCACTACCGTTCCACCCAGCTGCAATGGCTGCTGGAAAGCGCCCGCCTGCCTGTTGAACAAAATATTTCGGAGTAATGAAGATGAGCAAGACATACAACAACCTGACTCTGCTCGGTGCCGCTTGCCTGTTGCTGAGCCTGCCGGCCTGGGCCGGCCCGGGCCACGACCACGAGCCCGCCACCGCACAGGCGGAAAATCACGCGCAGGAAAGCGCCGAAGCCGGGCATGACCACACGGATGGAGAGGATCACGGTGGAGAAGGCCATGATGAAGACAGCGTGGTCATGCTGGATGCCACCCAGCAGCAGCTGGGCGGCATCGAGGTCGGCAAACTGGAACCGGCCCGCATTCGCTATTCCCTGTACGCCCCGGGGGAGGTACAGGCCAATGGTTACACCAGCACGGTGGTATCGCCGCGGGTGGACTCGGTGGTACTGGCCCGGCATGTGGCCCTGGGTGACCACGTTCAGGCCGGTCAGCCGCTGGTCACCCTGTTCAGCGAAACCGTGGCCGAGGCCCAGGCTGCCTGGCTGGTGGCCGATGCCGAATGGCAACGGGTGAAAAAACTGGGCCGCAAGGCCGTGGGTGAAAAACGCTGGGTGAGCGCCAGGGCCGATCATCAGGCCGCCGTGGGCCGTCTGCAGGCCTATGGCGTCAGCAGCGAGCAGTTTCCGGCCATCCGCTCCGGCAAGGCGGAACTGGGTGCCTACACCCTGCGCGCCGACCGGGCCGGCACCGTACTCAATGATGACTTCCGCCAGGGCCAGCGGGTGGCCGCCGGCGAACCGCTGATGCAACTGGCGGAAGAAGATGAACTGTGGGTGGAAGCCCGCCTGCCGGCGGCGGAATCCATCCGTCTTCCCGTGGGTACCCGTGCGGTGGTGCAGGCCGGTGCCCTGCAGCAGGAAGCCCGTGTCATCCAGCAGGCCCACACCATCGACGAACAAACCCGTACCCGCGTGGTGCGCCTGGGGCTGAACAACAAGGGCCACCGGCTGCATCCGGGGCTGTTTGTGGATGTGCACTTCGAGCTGGATTCCGGCAAGCCGGTACTGGCTGTGGGCGAAGGGGCGCTGATGCGCAGCCCGGACGGTGACTGGGTGGTGTTCGTGCAGCAGGCCGATGGCAGCTTCAAGCCGCAAGAGGTGGAACTGGGCCGCGCCCTGGGCCCCTGGCGCGAGATTC
>JALWTZ010000322.1 GCA_026993285.1 Lysobacterales bacterium
CTGGCCACGGTGGAGTTTTTGCGTATCTACCGCCCGATACTTACGGCGCCACGGCTGGATGGCCGCCCCGGCTGACCGCTTCCGAAGCACCAGCCGGCGCATACTCCAGCCGGGCAATCAAGCTTTCCCCCTGCCAGCCCGCATCCTCGCCGATGGTGATGCGCACGCTACCGACGGGCAACTGACGGTCACGGCCCTGGGGTAGCAGCAGCAGGTCCACGCTCGGGCCTTTTTCCGGCCGGGGCAATGCCCGATACGGCCCCAGCCACAGGCCCTGGCAGGTCTCCGCGGTTTGCAGCAACCGTGGGGCAAGCTGATCCAGCAGCCAGTACAGACGCACCGAATGGGCTCTTCGGGGCAGGTGCCAGAGCTTGCGTTCCGGTCGTCGCCAGTATTTTTCCACCCAGTTGGCGCAGAGCAGGGGATGCGCCAGCCCCGGCCAGTCCACGCGCAAGGCCCGATCTTCCGACCAGACCGGTTCCACGGGTGTTCGGGCCGGTAGTGCCTGCAAACGCGGCCAGTCGGCCTGTTGTGCCGTCATGCGTTCGGCCAGTTGCCGCTCTTCCGCCCGCAGCGTACCGGCCAGCCGTTCCGCTTCCGGCTGTGCCTGCGGGTGTTGTTCGGCCACTTCCTGCCAGGCCCGCAAGGCCGAGACCGGTTCGGGTTCCAGGCCATGGCCCTGTTCCAGCCACTGGGCCAGACACAGACGGGCCGCTACACTGCCGTGTTTCAGTGCCTGGTTGAAAGCCTGTGCCGCCTGGACCCGGTTGACGGCCGTGCCCCGGCCTACATGCAGGCAGAAGGCCGCAAGCTCCGCCGCTTCCGCATGGCCCTGAGCACTAGCCTGTTGCAGATAATGCAGGGCCTGTTCGCCTTCCATGCCGGTCGCATGCTGGCACAGGCCCAGCACCGCCATGCGATAGAGCGCATCCGGGTGGCCCTTGACCGCGGCGCGCTTGAGCCAGATGACGGCTTCCTGCGGGCGTTTGTGAAAGGTTTCCAGCACATAGGCCAGCGCGGTCTGCCCCTCCGGCAGGCCCTGTTCGGCAGCCTTGCGAAACCAGTATTCGGCCCGCCCCAGGTCCTTGTCACGCCCGTGCAGGTAATAGGCCCCGCATTCCAGTTGCGCACGGGCTTCACCCTTCTGGGCCTGAATGAGCAGATTGTGAATATCCTTCATGAGCTTCGGTCCAGGGTGCGCAGGGAAAGGGCTTCGCTGACATGGCCCTGACGGATGGTTTCTGCCTGGGCCAGATCAGCGATGGTGCGTGCCAGCCTGAGAATACGATGATAGGCCCGGGCTGAAAAGCCCAGCCGCTCCATGGCCTTGCCCAGCAGGGCCTGTTCCGCCGAACCCAGACGACAATGCCGTTCAATGCCGCGGCTGTCCAGCTGGGCGTTCAGGCAACCATTGCGTTGCCATTGCCGCCGGCGGGCCTGTTCCACCCGCTGCAAGACGGTGGCGGAGCTTTCTTCCCCGTGATCGGAACCGGTAGCGGCCAGCTCCTCGAAGCGGGCTCGAGGCACTTCCACATGCAGGTCGATGCGGTCCAGCAAGGGGCCGGAAATGCGGTTGCGGTAGCGTTGAATCTGCTCGGCGGTGCAGTGACAGCGGCCACTGGCGTCACCGGCATAGCCGCAGGGGCAGGGGTTCATGGCGGCAATGAGCTGGAAGCGGGCCGGCCAGGTGGCCTTGCGGCTGGCGCGGGAAATGGTGATCTGGCCGGATTCCAGCGGTTCCCGCAATACTTCCAGCACCCGCCGGTCAAACTCCGGCAGCTCGTCCAGAAACAGCACGCCCTGATGGGCCAGGGAGATTTCACCGGGCATGGGGCGGGTACCCCCGCCCACCAGGGCCACGCCGGAGGCGGTATGGTGCGGCGCGCGAAACCGCCGTCGCAGCCAGTGGTCCACCGCCATGGGCTGGCCGGCCACCGATTCGATGGCGCGAATCTCCAGTGCCTCGGCTTCCGACATCAACGGCAGAATGCCGGGCAGGCGCGAGGCCAGCATGGTCTTGCCGGTGCCCGGCGGGCCGAGAAACAGCAGGTTGTGCCCTCCGGCGGCGGCAATTTCCAGGGCCCGCTTGGCCCGTTGCTGCCCGCGAACTTCCGCCAGATCGGGGAAAGTGGCCGGACGGGCGGCCGGTGGCTGATGGGCAATGGGCCGCCAGCCGCCCTCTGCCTTGCCATTCAGGCTGGCGGTAATCTGCAGCAGATGCCCGGCCTGGTAATGACCGGCTGCCTCCACCAGTGCCACTTCCTCGGCATTCTCCTCCGCCACCACCAGCGAACGCCCGGCTTCGGCGGCAGCCAGGGCAGCGGTGAGGCTGCCGTGTATGGGGCGCAGCTGGCCATCCAGCGCCAGTTCCGCCTGGAATTCGTATTGCCGCAGGGGTTCCAGGGGAATCTGCCCGGAAGCGGCCAGAATACCCAGGGCGATGGCCAGGTCGAAACGGCTGCCTTCCTTGGGCAGGTCGGCCGGTGCCAGGTTGATGGTAATCCGCCGGGCGGGAAACTCGAAACCCGCGTTGAGCAGGGCGGCGCGCACCCGCTCCTTGCTTTCCTTGACGGCGGTTTCCGGCAGGCCGACGATGGAAACCGAGGGCAGGCCGGCGGAAAGGTGCACTTCCACCTGCACCGCCGGCGCGCGGATACCATCCAGCGCACGGGTGTGGACTACGGCCAGTTGCTGCATGCGTCCCTTCTCTCAGCCGGTTCAGTCCGTTTTTTCCAGTTCCTTCATCCGCTGCTCCAGTGCCTCCAGCTTTTCGCGGGTGCGGGCCAGCACGGCCTTCTGGGCGTCGAATTCTTCCCGGGTGACCAGTTCCATGCGCGCCAGGGTGGCCTGCAGCAGGCTGCGGGCGTTGCCGCGTACTTCCTGACGCAGGGCTTCCATGCCCGGCGGGATCAGGGCTTCCAGTTTCTGGCTGAATTCTTCCAGCAGACGGGCATCGATCATGGTGATGAACTCCTCGTTGATTGCATCCATTGTACCCGTGTACCTGGCCGGAGTTCAGTCCTTGCGGCGCGCTCTGGGGTGGGTTTTTTCGTACACGCGCATCAGATGCTGGAAATCCAGATGGGTGTAAACCTGGGTGGTACTGATGCTGGCGTGACCCAGCAACAGCTGAACCGCGCGCAGATTGCCGCTGGACTGCAGCAGGTGGGTGGCATAGGAATGGCGCAGCAGATGAGGATGCAGATGTTGGGCAATGCCGGCCTGCAGGGCCCGCCGCTGCAGCATTTTCTGAATGGTATTGACATGCAGATGGCCATTGCGGCCGGGAAAGAGCCAGTCCTGCGGCTGGCCGGGGTGCTGTGCCAGCCATTGCCGCGCGGCTTCCACCGCCTTGCCGGAAAAGGGCACGATGCGGGTCTTGTTGCCCTTGCCGGTGACACGGATCTGCCCGTTTTCAAAATCCAGCTGCCCGCGTGTCAAGCCGGCCAATTCGGAAAGGCGCAGGCCGCAGCCATAGAACAGTTCCATGATCAGCCGGTCACGCAAGCCCCGTTCATCCTCCGGCAGACTCTGGATCAGATGGCCGATCACATCCACTTCCATCACCGCCGGCAGGGTGCGGGCAGCCTTGGGCGCACGGATGCCATCCGCCGGGTTGCCCGTACTCAGGCCCTGACGATCCAGCCAGCGGTAGAACGCGCGGATTGCCGACAGCCAGCGTTTCAGGCTGGCCGGCTGGATGCCCTGACGGAAACGCTGGCCCAGAATGCGGCGCAGGTCGGCCTCATGTACCGCCTGCCAGTTGCCGGCGGCGAATTGGGGATGCTCGGCAGCCAGCTGGGCCAGGTCACGCAGATAGGCTTCCACCGTGTGAGGAGAGGCGCTTTTCTCGTGCCGCAAATGATCCAGCCACTGCTGTACAACCGGGGTGTGTCGCCAGTGCGCCTCAGCCATGAACCCGCAACAGGCGCATCAGGCATTGGCTGGCAAAGGAAAGCATTTCCGTGCCCATGCCGGCCTGGTAGTGCAGCGGGTCACTGCTACCCACCGCCAGCACGCCCTGGGTATTCATCGGCAGAATCACCGCCGAATGCACCTGCGCGGCCAGGGGGCCGAACAGGGCTTCCTTTTGCGA
>JALWTZ010000323.1 GCA_026993285.1 Lysobacterales bacterium
CGGCGCAGCCAGCGGCTGTGTACCTGCGGGCTGAGCTGGCGGAAGGTTTCCTCCCACCAGGGAATGCCGCAGAGCACGGCGGGCTCGCGCACGATCAGTCGCGCCTGTACCTGCTGGCCTTCCGGCAGCAGGGCCGCGCTGATATCGCCGCTGCCGATGTCCTCGGCCAGTGCCCGTGCCACATCCTGCTGCAGGTTCTGCGCTGTGAGTGCCGGATGTTGTACGCTTGTATTCATGAGCCTGCCCTGCGTGCGGAAGGCGCATTATACCCGGCACGATTCGGCAGGTGGATGCTACTCGAAGCCGCTGCTGAACAGCCGCCCCAGTGGTTGCTGCATGCGCAGCAGGCGCACGAAGCGGATCTCCACATCGGCCACGCCGCCATTGTAGATGCGCAGATCGGCTCCACCGGGCAGGGCGTTGTTGAAGGGGATGGCGCCCAGGTCGAATCGGGCGGTATAGAGCTGGCCATCATTTTGTTGCGCCACGGCCGCGGTGAAGCGGGCCTGCTGGCCATCATGGTATTGCACCTGCCACTGGGCCTGGCTGTTATCCACATAGGTCACCAGCAGCCGCCAGGACTGGCCCGGATCGTCGGCGAAGCGGTCATCGAGAAAGAAGTACAGCCAGTCCTGGCCGTTGGCATGATCGGTACGCCGGCCTTCGATGGCCTGTCCGTTGTCCGCATCCAGTACCTGATTGTGCAGGCCGGTGCCGTCACGGCTCTGGCCGTCCGGCGCGCTGTCACGCTGAATCAGCCAGCGCTCCAGATTGCGCACCCAGGGCGTGCCGTTCCAGCTGTGGCTGTTGTCGCCGTTGAGCGGGTCCCAGTAACGGTCTTCCGCCCGCCGCAGGGCCACCCAGGCATCCGGGGCGTCCAGCACATCCTTGCCCAGTTCATGGCGTACCCAGTTCCAGTGGGCGGGGTAGCTGTCCATGTAACTGTCGGTGGGCACCACATACAGGCGGTTGGCCCGCATTTGCAGCACTTTCAGGTTGGCCAGACGCACGGCATATTCCGTTTCCGTGGTACTGTAGCCGCAGGCGTTGAAACATTCATTCTCGCCGGCGGCCGTGCGCCGGCCCCAGCGTGAAAACGCGCCTTCATCCACCTGTACATGCCCGTCGCCGGCAATACTCAAGCCCCAGGCCGGCGCGTGATTGAGATGGAAATTGGACAGCTCGGTGATGCCATTGCGGATGCCCATGCCCAGTTGTACGGCATCCCGGGCAAAGAAGTTGCTGGCACCATTCCAGATCGTGTCGAAGGGGTAGTCCTCGCCGGTGTAGACCAGTTTCCAGGCATGGTCATCATCCGGGTTCTGGTTTTCGCCGTTGGCGATGTTGACCAGATCAGCCATGGCTTGATGAAACCAGTTGTCGAACTGGCTGAAGCTCAGCTGCCCGGCCTGGGCGGCCTGGAAGGGAATGTCGAAATCGAATTCCGTGTAGTAGAAGGCACCGGGCACCTGGGTGAACAGCAGGTTCGGGTCGGCCAGCAGGCCCCAGTTCAGCCAGACCTGGCGAAACAGGTCTTTCATGGCGTTCCAGACACAGCTGTTCCAGATGGGCAGGTGGCTTGCCTGTCCTTCGGCATCAGGCCAGGAGGTCTGAATGTTGCAGCTCTGCACCACCCAATCGGGGGCCCAGTCGCTGCCACTGGTCCAGATACGCAGCCAGTAGGGCCCGCCCTGAGCCAGCTGGTCGTCCAGCGAAGGGAAGGTCATGCCGTCCACCACACCGGCGGTGGTCCGGCTGAATACACCCGGCTGCGGGTTGAGTTGCCGCCAGCTCAGGTCGACAACCCGCACATCGACCCCATGGGCCGGGCTGGCATTTTCGGAATAGAAGCGCCAGGGCAGAGGCTGGCTCCAGGCCGGCAGGCTCCAGTCATGACCGGGTACGGCAGTTTGTGCCTGGACCGGCAAGGCTGCTTGCTCCAGAAGAAAAAAAAGGATTGCTGGTTTGATCATACACCCAGTATGCCATGAGACTGGTTTGCCTGGCCCCCCAGGCAGTGAATTCCATGAGGCGTCTGTAGTCATGGTTCACCTGCATGCGGCCTTGCGGTAGTATGGGTTGATTTTGATTGCAACGGAAAAACCATGCTGCGCTTTTTTGTCCTGTTCGTGGTGCTGCTGATGAGCTTGTTCAGCGCAGAAATGTTCACCTGGTCGCAGACTCATGTCATTCTGCCCTTCACCAGCTTTCTGGCGGATATCAGTGGCTGGCTGATGCGGTTGGTGGATGATGATGTACAGACCACCGGCAAGGTAATTCGCAGTCTCTCCAGTGGTTTTGCGGTATCCATTGAGCCCGGTTGCAACGGTGTGGAGGCTGTGATCATCCTGTTTGCGGCCATCTTTGCCTTTCCGGCGCCCTTCAAGCACAAGATTTCCGGTTTTTTTCTGGGGTTTGTTGCCATACAGGTACTCAATCTGGTGCGCATCATTTCCCTGTTCTATCTGGGGCAGTGGAGCAAAACCTGGTTCGACTGGTTCCACCTGTATCTCTGGCAGGCACTGATCATTCTGGACGCTTTGGTGGTCTGGCTGATCTGGTTGCGCTATCTGCCGAAGAAACCCGCCTTGCAAGCAGAAACCGCCTGAGGAGGGCGCATGAACGACAAGAAGAAACTTTCCCTGAGTGCCCGCATTCTCATCGGCATGGGCGCGGGAGCGGCCCTGGGCATGTTGCTCAATCTCACCGCCCAGGATGTGCCCTGGGTGCAGGATGTGCTGGTGCATGGCATCCTGAGCTCCATTGGGCGGATCTTTATCATCAGCCTGCAGATGCTGGTGGTGCCACTGGTGTTTGTCTCTCTGGTCTGTGGCACGGCCTCCCTGAGTGACCCGGGCAAGCTGGGCCGGCTGGGTGGCAAGGCCATTGTGCTCTATCTGATCACCACGGCCATGGCCATTTCCCTGGGGATTGCCCTGGCAGCCATTGTGGAACCGGGCAAGGGTGTGGAAATCGGCCAGGCCAGCTTTGCCGCCCGCGAGGCACCACCGGTCTGGGATGTGCTGGTGGGCATGTTCCCCAAGAACCCCATCAAGGCCATGGCCGATGGCAACATGCTGCAGATCATCATCTTCTCCATTCTTTTCGGTATCGCCGTGGCGCTGAGCGGTGAGCCGGGCAAGCGGATTGCCGGTTTCTTCAATGATCTGAACGCGGTGGTCATGGAGCTCGTGGTCATTCTGATGAATGTGGCCCCTTACGGTGTCTTTGCCCTGATGGCCAAGCTGGTGTCCGGCCTGGGGCTGGATACCTTCCTGCCGCTGCTCAAGTATTTCTTCCTGGTATTGGCCGTGTTGTTCCTCCATGGTGGCGTGACCTATCCGATCATCCTCAAGTTGCTGACTGGCTTGAACCCAATCCTCTTCCTGAAGAAAATGCGCCCGGCCATGCTGTTTGCCTTCAGTACCGCCAGTTCCAACGCCACCCTGCCGGTCACCCTGAAAACCGTGACTGGCCGCCTGGGTGTCAGCCAGTCCACGGCGGCCTTTTCCATTCCCCTGGGTGCCACCATCAACATGGACGGCACCGCCATCATGCAAGGGGTGGCCACGGTGTTCATCGCCCAGGCCTACGGCATGGACCTCACCCTGACCCAGTATGTGACCGTGGTGCTCATGGCCACCATGGCATCCATTGGCACCGCTGGCGTGCCGGGCGTGGGGCTGGTACTCCTGGCCACGGTACTGACCCAGGTGGGCCTGCCGGTGGAAGGCATCGGCATCATCATCGGCGTGGATCGCCTGCTGGACATGACCCGCACGGCGGTGAACGTAACCGGCGATTCCATGGTTTCGGTGATCGTGGACAAGTCGGAAGGCGGCCTGAACGAGGCGGTCTTCAATGACCCGGATGCCGATCTGGAGGAAGAGGACCTGGCCGCGCAACTGGACGAACTGGAGCACGAGCGCGCCTCGTGAAGGGCAAGGCCTTTCAACTGCAAGCTCCCTACGCGCCGGCTGGTGACCAGCCGGAGGCCATCGAAAAGCTGGTGGCCGGCCTGGAAGCCGGGCTGGCGCACCAGACCCTGCTGGGGGTCACCGGCTCGGGCAAGACCTTCACCATGGCCAATG
>JALWTZ010000324.1 GCA_026993285.1 Lysobacterales bacterium
TGAGCCTGGCCAAGAATGCCGAGCAGATGTTTACCATCGAAGTCCCTGCGGGTGCTACCAACCTCAATGTGGTTGTCAGCGGCAACAATGGGGATGCGGATGTGTATGTACGTGCTGGCGCCGCACCAACCACTTCCACCTACGATGCTCGTGGTTATACCAATGGCAGTAACGAAAATGTCACCATTGCCACACCGACAGCCGGTACGTACTACATCATGTTGCGTGCCTATGCTGCCTTCAACAATGTGACGTTGACCGCGTCCTTTACACAGTCCACAGGGGGTGGCGGTGGTGGTACCACCAACGAGCTCAGCAATGGTGAAACCCGCAATGGCCTGTCGGCCACCAAGGGCAATCCCTTGTACTACACCATTCAGGTTCCGACCAATGCCACCAATCTGCGAGTGGTAACTAGTGGTAGCAACGGGGATGCCGATGTGTACATGAAGTTTGGTTCTGCGCCCACTACATCCAGCTATGATGCGCGTGGCTACAAGAGTGGCAGCAACGAGGATGTGACCGTGGCCACTCCGCAGGCGGGTACCTGGCATATCATGATCAATCCCTATGCCAGTTTTACCAATGTGAGCATGACGGTAAGCTATACCGACAACGGAACTGGTGGTGGTAGCAACCAGAGCGGCCCCTTCGAGAATGCGGCCAACTACAATATCCCCGACAACAACGCAACGGGTGTTGAAAGCCCCATTGATGTGCCCCGAAGCGGTGATTCGGGAACGGTCAGCGTATCGGTGGATATCCGCCATACCTGGCGTGGTGACCTGAAGGTCGTGCTGGTTGCACCCAATGGAACCACTACCGTGCTGAAGAATGTCAACAGCAGTGATTCAGCCAACAATGTCATTGCTACCTACTCGGTCAATGCTACGGGTATAGATTCACTGGGTATCTGGAAGTTGCGGGTAACGGACAATGCCCGTCAGGATACCGGCTACATCAATCGCTGGAGCATCGCCTTCGATGGTGTGACGGCCACCAGTGAACTGGTGCCCTCCTTCTATTGACAGGTGGATATGCCGGGTCGCGAGGCCCGGCATGTTCAGCGAGCTTCACGGGGCAGGATGCCCAGTTGACCCCGGCACCAGGCCGGGGTTTTTTCTGCAAGGTGTTCAGGCTGTTGGCAGTTGCTTTTCACTCCATGCCTTCCATCCACCAGCGATGGATGTGACATTGGTATAACCCATTTTCTGCAGAGAATCCGCCGCCAGCGCCGCCCGGCCACCGGTCAGGCAATAGATGTACAGGGGTTGGTGCTTGTCTACCAATGCCGGATCCTGCTCGCCATTGACGGCCGGGTGGGCATCCACCTGAAACTCCAGCACGCCGCGGGGGATGCAAACGGCTCCCGGTACATGTCCGGCCACATATTCATGTGGTTCGCGAACATCAATGATGGTGGGCTTTTCATCCAGTTTGGCAGCCATCTCTTCCGGGCTGATTTCCTGAATGCGGCTGCGGGCATCGGCCACCAGTTGTTGTGCGGTTGTGAATGTGCTCATGGCATCTACCTCGATCGTTCAGACTGAATGGGAAAGGGTTTGCATTGTAGGCATGAGATGGACTTTGGCAATGCGAGATCGCAATGATGGGGGCGACATGCCCATTTTCAACGGGTGCGTTCTACCGCAATGACATTGGGCAGGGCCGCAAGGCGGGAATGCAGCAAGGCCAGTTGTTCCAGATTGCCCAGGCTCAGAGTGAAGTGGAAGTGGATTTCCCCGCTGGCATCATCCTTTTCGCTGTGTACGCCTTCGACAAAAACCTGCATGTTGTTGAGTACAGTGGAGAGATCCTTGAGCAGGCCCTTGCGGTCATAGGCGTGTACCACCATTTCCACCTGGTGCTGCTGCTCTTCTTCTCCCCACTCCACCTCGATCAATCGCGGGTCACCGTTTTCCAGGGCATGGCGCATGTTGGAACAGGATTTCTTGTGGATGCTGACGCCCTGTCCCCGAGTGATCCAGCCGATGATCTCGTCTCCCGGCAAGGGGTTGCAGCACTGGGCCTTTTTTGTCAGCAGGTTGCCAACACCACGAATATGAATACTGTCCCTGGTTTTTTTTCGACTGCTGCGTCGTCCTGCATTGGTGATCAGTTTTTCCCGTTGGGGTTGTTGCAGTTTTTCCGCCTTGCGAGCCACCTGTTCGATGGTGATCTCCCCCTGGCCCAGGGCAATGGCCAGATCTTCCATATCATGAAAGTTGAAGGCCTGAACCAGCTGTTGTTGCGTTTTGCGATCCAGGTGCAGGGTCCGGCTGACCTGTTGCAGCATTTCTTCACCCGCCTTGAGGTTTTGCTCGCGGTCGATCTGCTTGAACCATTGCCGTACCTTGGAACGGGCCTTGGCATTTTTCAGATAGCCCAGGGAGGGTACCAGCCAGTCCCGGCTGGGGCGGGGTTCCTTGCGGGTGAGGATTTCCACCTGCTGGCCGGTTTCCAGTACCGTGGTCAGGGGGACGATACGGCCATTGACCTTGGCACCGATACAACGATGGCCAATTTCCGTATGGATGTGATAGGCGAAATCCAGCACGGTGGAGCCGGCAGAGAGGTCGATGACCTTGCCCTTGGGGGTGAGGACATACACCCGGTTTTCGTCCTGCTCCTGCTGAAATTCCTGGAGCAGGGCTTGGTCAGAGACTTCATCCTTCTGTTCAAGAAGGGCCCGCATCCAGTTGATTTTCTTCTGTAAAAGTGGGTCTTCCGCATTGCCTTCCTTGTAACGCCAGTGGGCCGCGACCCCCTTTTCCGCGTGTTCATGCATTTCGTGGGTGCGGATCTGGATTTCAAAGGCCCGGCCACCAGGGCCTACAACGGCGGTATGCAGGGATTGATAATTGTTGGCCTTGGGCATGGCAATGTAATCGTCGAATTCGCCGGGAATGGGCTGCCAGCGGCCATGCACCAGGCCCAGTACGGTATAGCAATCACCCACGCTGTCGACCAGAATGCGGACTGCCCGTACATCATAGAGCTGCTCAAAACTCAGATTCTTTTGCTGCATCTTTTTCCAGATGCTGAAGATATGCTTGGGCCGACCCTGCACCTCCCCGCGGATACCGTGTGAATCCAGTAATTGCTGCAATTCGGTCTTGACCTGTTGAATGAAGGATTCGCGATGCTTGCGTTTCTCGGCCAGCATCCGGGCAATGTGCTTGTAGGTTTCCGGTTGCAGGGCGCGAAAGGCGAGGTCTTCCAGTTCCCATTTCAGTTGCCAGATACCCAGGCGATTGGCCAGTGGCGCATGGATGTGGCGCGTTAGCTGGGCATGGGCGCGGAGGAGGTCTTCCGGCCCCTTGAGCAGGGCGCGCATACGCACCAGTTGCTCACTGAGTACAACCAGTACCACGCGTATGTCACGAATCAGTGCCAGCAGCAAACGGCGAAGACCTTCCACGGAATCCTGTTCGAGAGAGAGTTCTCCCTGCGGCTGGAAGCGATCCAGTTTTTTCAGTTCCTGCAACTGCTTCAGACTGCCGGGCGGAATCTTCTCCCGCAGTACTTCAGGGAGGTCAATGGCATTCTGCTCGGCATGATAGAGCAGGGCGGTGATCCAGGTTTCCGGGTCCACATTCAAAAGGCACAAGGCTTCCAGCACCTGTTGCAAGTGATGAGAAGAGGTGACACCGGCAGCCAGTGGCCGGTCCTGTGGCCATTGTGTACTGTGCTGATAAAACGCTTCCAGGGTGGAAGCCAGTGGCTCTCCCTGATGCTGTTTCAGCCAGTGGTGTATGATTTCCGGATGCAGTTCGCCGCGTTTCATCTGTCCGGGTACTGAGTGGAAAAGCCGTCATTCTACAGAGGCAGTGCACGGCTGACGAGATGCTTGCAATCCAGTATGATGTGGGGAGCTTTTTTCATGGACATCCCGGATCGAGGTTGACGGTGAGCGAAAACAATCAGACCAGCCTGGCCATACTGTTTGCCGATGTTTGTCGCAGTACCCAGCTGTTCGAGCAGTATGGGGATGTCAAGGCCCGTGAACTGGTTGCAGCGGCCATTGTGTTGATGACGCGTGTCACCGAAAAATACCAGGG
>JALWTZ010000325.1 GCA_026993285.1 Lysobacterales bacterium
GTTCGCTTTCACCATCGAACCGTGCCAGAGAAAACTGGACTTCCACCTGTCGCAACCGCTGTAAATGTGGCGCAAAGCTGTCCAGCCACTCCGGATCCATTTGTGTACAACTGAATTCGATACAGAGGAGGTTGCCCTTGAATGCAGCCTGTTGCAGATGGTCGATCAGCCAGTCGGTCATGTCTCCCTGGGTCCAGCTCTGGATGGACTGGCTGACAAAAAGGCGTAACGGGCGATTCAGGCGACAGCGGTGTGACAAGGTATCCATGGCGCGTTTCATGACCCAGCGGTCCAGTCGCGGAATCAATCCGTGTTTTTCCGCTACCGGGATGAAACGGGCGGCGGGGATGAAATCCTGCTCTGGTGTCATCAGTCGCAGCAGGGTTTGATACTGCTCCTGGCTGTTGTCATTGAGGTTGATCAGTGGCTGGAACAGCAACTGCAGGCTTTCTTCTTCCAGGCTCTGGCGAATCAGCTCAAGAACAATCTGTTCATTCTTGTCGGGCTTGTTCTGCCTTGTAAGCGGTGCCGCCTGGTGGACCAGTTCCCCGCTTTCCATGGCCAGATGTGCGGCCTTTTCGGCCTGGGCAATGATCCGAGCGGCATCACGCGGGTTGTCTTCCAGCCAGGCCAGGCCGGCTGTCAGCTGTGGGTGCAACGGGTCCTTGCCGGTCGTTTGCAGGTTGAGATTCCGAGCCTGCTGGCAGAGTTGTTCCAGCACATGAGGGAAAGAATCCCGGTTTTGTTGCGAGCACAACATGCCAAAGCTGAATTCACCGAAGCGGGCGGCTGTGCAGCCACCAGGTGCATGTTTTTGTACCCATTTCAACAGTTGGGCCAGGCCCTGATCCAGGTGCTGGTAGCCCAGATTTTCCTTGAAATGGATGCGGTTTTTCAGGGTGAGGAAAACAAATGCCCGGCTGTCCAGCGCAGCCTCGTCCAGCATGGCATTGAGCTGGTCAATCAGGGCCAGTCGTCCATCTGTTGGAGTGGGCGTTTCCGGATGGGCCTGTGCCCGTGCCTTGAGTTTTCTGGACCGTTGAATGCGGGTCTGGACGGCTGCAATCAGGTGCTTGGGCTTGATGGGTTTTTCCAGAAAATCGTCACCGCCCATTTGCAGGGCCTCGAACTGGCGTTCCTCATCCTGTTCACCGGAAAGGAAGACGATGGGGGTACCGAGAAAACGCTCGTTTTCCCGGATAAGACTGGTCAGCTCCGCTCCGCTGATCTCCGGCATGTACAGATCCATCAGGATCAGATCCGGGCGAAACTTTTCAAGAACATCCAGCGCTTCCATGGGCTGTGTGATACTTTTTGCATTCAGGCCAGCTTTTTCCAGAATGGATTGGGCAAAACGGGCCTGGGATTCATCATCATCCACAACCAGTACCCGTGGTTTTTCGGTGGCCTCTTCCCCGGCCAGGGCCGCAAGCGCAGTGACGATTTCCTCAACGGGGCTGGTTTCGGTGAAATAGCGCTTGGCTCCCATGCGCATGGCACGCACACGCTCGGCGATTTCACTGCTTTGGCCAATCGTAACCAGCTGTATGGGTTGTGCATGATTCTTGTTGTATGCCTGTACCGCTTCCTTGATCGATGCAGGGTCGGCATCCAGGCCGGCCGGCAGGAGAATGACCGGGCTCTTGGCCTGTTCAGCTACAGCCAGCGCCTGCTCCCATCGCTTGCAGCTCTCCGTGGGTACGCCGGCTTCTTCGATGGATTGCAGAAAGCTTGTGGAAAACTTGTCAGGCTGACATACCACGGTCACCGGGCCATTTTGTGACCTTGCCGGTTTGGGGGAGTGGTCGACATTGGTATCCATGTTGTCCGAGCTGTCTTGACGTGCATCCAGCCAGCGTTCCCTGGGCAGCTTCAATAACAGGGCATCGGGCAACGGTGCGATGGCAGGGCCTGGTGCAGCCGGGTGGTCGGCCTGTTTCATGTCCTCCACGGCTGCCGAACCGGAAGTCTGGGTGGCGACGGGTGGGGAGATGCCTTCTGCCTCCAGTGCAGGCAATTCCAGTGCGTCTTCGGATTCCAGTGTCAGCAAGCGATTGCAGTGTTCTGCAATGTTGTCCAGTTCTTCCTGCGAGGGTAGGCGTTGTTCGGTCAGAAACCGTTCCAGGTTTTTTTCCAGTTGATGCAGGGCATGGCTTTCGTCAACCAGGCCTGCGCTGCCGCACTGGCCTGCCAGGGTGGCGGTGTCGTTGTGAAGCACGGCCACCAGATTGATATCCCAGCCATTTTTGCACAGGCGCATGCAACGCGTTCCAAGCCGAAAAATTCGCCGGTGAGCATGGCGCAGGAAGGATGGGTTGATATCGCGAATCCATTGCTTGTTTTCAGCTTGGCCGGGCAAGTGTTCCATGGTTTGGTCTCGCAGCAATTGTCAGCAGCACCGAAACAAGGGTGCATCCGGTTGGAACTATAGCATGATCAAGGGCAATTCCCAGCAATTGTCGCTTGAAAACATGTGCTTACAACGGTTTTTTCAAGCATTTTGAAGGCATTTGGTTCCAGATGTTGTTTCTGGTTGGTCAAAATGGCTTCAGTTCTACCAGTAACACGATGGCAATCAGCAGGAAAACCGGTGCTTCATTAAACCAGCGAAACCACACATGCCCATGGGGGATCTCATCGCTGGCCAACTGTCGAACCAGACGCCAGCACCAAAGATGGTAGCCGAACAACAACAGCACCAGGCCCAGCTTGGCATGCAGCCACCCCTGTGAAAGAAAGCCGGGTACCAGCCACAGTAATGCCGTGGCAAAGCACAGGTTCAGGATTGCCGCCACATGGGTGATGCCCAGTAACTTTCTTTCCATGATTTTCAGCTGTGCCCGTACTTCCGGATGCGGGCTCATGCTGTGGTAGACAAACAGCCTGGGCAGGTAAAACAGACCGGCAAACCAGGACACCATAAAAACGATATGGAAGGATTTTACCCACAACATGGCTGCATTTTCCGCTGAAAAAACAAGGATTCTAACACCCGGATGAATGCCGGCGGCAAGGGGCAGAAGCTTGCCGCCTGGGGCGCAAAGTTGCCGGATTGGAAAAAAGTTCTAAAGTTTGCTGGAAAGCCGCCGTTATCAGCAGTCAGGAGCCTTGTAGCAAGCTACCCGGCGCCAATTCGTAAAACCCTAGAGGAGGCAAGAAAATGCCTGTTACAGTCAATACCAACCTGTTTTCCATTAACGCGCAGAAGAACCTGGCGCGTACCCAGGGAGACTTGACGACATCCATGCAACGGCTGTCTTCCGGTCTTCGCATCAACATGGCCAAGGATGATGCCGCCGGGCTGGCTGTAGCCACCCGCATGGATGCCCAGGCTCGTGGTCTTTCCATGGCGGAACGCAATGCCAATGACGGCATCTCCCTGCTGCAGGTGGCGGATAATGCCCTGCAATCCATGAGTGGCGTGCTGCAACGCATGCGGGAACTGGCGGTGCAGTCGGCCAACGGCACTTACAGCAATGCCGACCGTACCCTGATGGATACGGAATATCAGCAGCTGAGCGCAGAGCTGGATCGTATCGCCACGCAGGCCAGTTTCAATGGCGTGACCATTCTTGATGCGGCTGGTACGGCCACGGCCACGACGTTCACATTTCAGGTGGGCGCCAATTCGGGTGAAACCATTTCGGTTACCCTCGCCGATGCTACCGGCGTCAATGCTTCTGCAGGTAGTATCACCACAGCGGCCAATGCCAATACCGCCTTGGGTAATCTGGATACGGCACTGAATACGGTAAATACCCAGCTGTCTACCGTGGGCGCGGCACAAAGCCGACTGGACAACACCATTTCCAACCTGCGCTCCATGCAGGAAGCACAGCGGGCTTCCTACAGCCGGATCATGGATGCCGACTTTGCCGCGGAAACGGCGCGGATGACTCGTGCGCAGATTCTGCAACAGGCGGGTGTTTCCACTCTTGCCCAGGCCAATGCTTCACCACAGCTGGCGCTGGCGCTGTTGCAGTAAAGGGAGGGTAGAGCCATGCCTGTTACCGTAAATACCAATCTGTTATCCATCAACGCGCAGAAGAACCTGGCACGTACCCAGGGTGACCTGACCACGGCCATGCAGCGGCTGTCTTCCGGCCTGCGAATCAATATGGCCAAGGACGATGCGGCCGGCCTGGCGGTGGCCACCCGCATGGATGCCCAGGCTCGCGGCCTGGGTGTGGCCGAGCGCAATGCCAATGATGGTGTTTCCCTGCTGCAGGTGGCAGATAATGCCCTGCAATCCATGAGTGGCGTGCTGCAGCGCATGCGCGAGCTGGCGGTACAATCGGCCAACGGTACCTACAGCAATGCCGATCGCACCCTGATGGACACCGAGTTCCAGGAACTGAATGCCGAACTGGACCGGATCGCCACCCAGGCATCTTTTAATGGTTTGAACATTATTGGTGCCAATGCCGGTACCTTCACCTTCCAAGTGGGTGCCAATGCCGGGGAAACCATTACCATCTCCCTGTCGGATGCACGCAATATCAATGCGACAACGGATGCGGGAACCACCACCGCCGGTTATACCCTGGCTGGCGGGGTCGATACGGTTACCGATGCCAATGACGCGTTGATCATTATCGACAAGGCCCTGAATACCTTGAACACCCAGCTTTCCACCGTGGGTGCTTCCCAGAGCCGGCTGGACAACACCATCTCCAACCTCCGTTCCATGCAGGAGGCACAGCGAGCGTCCTACAGCCGGATTATGGATGCGGATTTTGCCGCGGAAACGGCGCGGATGACCCGGGCGCAGATTCTGCAGCAAGCCGGGGTTTCCACTCTGGCTCAGGCCAACGCCTCGCCACAGCTGGCATTGCGCTTGCTCGCCTGATCGCAGGCAATCGCAACAAGTGAGCATTCGGCAACCTTCGGGTTGCCGTTTTTTTGCCGCTTGCCGGCAAAAGAGGAAAAACAAAAAAAGTTCTAAAGTAATCACGCATGCGGCCGTTAACCCAGTCAAGAGCCTTGTGGCTTGCTGACCCGGAGAGAGAATCATGCCAGTAACTGTCAATACCAACCTGTTTTCCATCAACGCCCAGAAGAACCTGGCGCGTACCCAGGGCGACCTGACCACGGCCATGCAGCGGCTGTCTTCCGGCCTGCGCATCAACATGGCCAAGGACGATGCGGCCGGCCTGGCGGTGGCCACCCGCATGGATGCCCAGGCTCGTGGCCTGGGTGTGGCCGAGCGCAATGCCAATGATGGTGTTTCCCTGCTGCAGGTGGCAGATAATGCCCTGCAATCCATGAGTGGCGTGCTGCAGCGCATGCGCGAGCTGGCGGTACAATCAGCCAACGGTACCTACAGTAATGCCGATCGCGCCCTGATGGACACCGAATTTGGTGAGTTGAATGCAGAGCTGGACCGTATTGCCACCCAGGCTTCCTTCAACAGCCTGAACATCGTCGGTGCCGATGCGGGTACCTTCACCTTCCAGGTGGGTGCGAACGCCGGTGAGACCATTACCGTATCCCTGAGTGATGCACGCACTTTGAACAACGGAACGGCTTTCACAAATGGCATTGGCAATACAACCAATGCCAATGCAGCCATCACGGCCATTGATACCGCACTGAATACCCTGAACACCCAGCTTTCCACGGTTGGTGCTTCCCAGAGCCGGCTGGACAACACCATCTCCAACCTGCGGGCCATGCAGGAGGCACAGCGCGCATCCTACAGCCGGATCATGGATGCCGACTTTGCCGCGGAAACGGCACGGATGACACGAGCGCAGATTCTGCAGCAGGCGGGTGTTTCCACCCTGGCCCAGGCCAATGCCTCACCGCAACTTGCGTTGAGCCTGTTGCAGTAACACAGGGCGAACCATGACCGGCCAGAACCCTGGCCGGTTTTTTTATCCGAAAAACTATCCTGGCTTCAACTGGCATGAAGCATTCGGCAGCCTTTTGGCTGCCGTTTTTTGTCTTATATGATAAAAAAAGGCAGCCAGATAGGAAAAATGCATACCCTGTGCAATGGAAATCTGAAAGACATGGTCTGATGAAGCACAGATTTTTCTCGGGAGGGGTAACCTCCATCACAACCATCAATGGAGATAGAACCATGACAAGCAAGAGCAACGCGAAAACACTTCTGGCTACCGCTGCAGGCCTGGCTATGGCTGGTGGGGTCGCAACCCAGGCACAGGCTTCCGACAATCCCTTTGTCAGTCATGTCATGAGTGACGGTGGCTATCGACAGCATGCTGCTGCGTCTGCAGAAGGTAAGTGTGGCGGCAAGGCTGAAGAGGGCAAGAAAGCTGAAGGTAAGTGTGGCGCCAAGCACAAGGGCAAGGAAGGCAAATGCGGAGAAGGCAAGTGTGGCGCCAACAAGAAGAAGGCCATGGAAGGGAAATGTGGTGACAAGATGAAAGGTAAGGAAGGCAAGTGCGGCGACAAGATGAAAGGTAAGGAAGGCAAGTGCGGCGACAAGATGAAAGGCAAGGAAGGCAAGTGTGGCGGCAAGATGAAGGATAATGGCTGAATTCTGCCATGACACTCCGACACCCTGAAGGTGCCGGTTTGGGTTTCCGGCGGGCCCTGGTGGGCCCGCTGGATGCTTGGCTGGATCAGCATGCATCCCTGCCGGTGGATTTTTTCGAAATAGCGCCCGAGAACTGGCTGGGCATGGGTGGCCGTTTTGCGGCTGACCTGCGGCGCTATACCGAAAGGTTCCCCTTTGTGGCTCATGGCTTGTCGTTGTCACTGGGTGGTTTTGAGCCGCTGGATGAGCCCTTCCTGCACCGGGTGCGCCGCTTTCTCGATGAACATGGCATTGCGGTGTACTCCGAGCATTTGAGCTACTGCAGTGACACGGGGCATTTGTATGATCTCATGCCGATCCCCTTCACCGAGGAGGCGGTGGCGCATGTGACAGAGCGCATCCTGCGCACCCAGGAAATCGTGGGCAGGCCGCTGGCCATCGAAAATGTCAGCTTCTACGCCATGCCCGAAGGTGAAATGTCCGAACTGGAATTTCTTCTGGAAGTATTGCAACAGGCCGATTGCCAGCTGCTGCTGGATGTCAACAATATCCATGTCAACGCTGTCAATCATGGCTATGATGCGGAAAGCTTTCTGCAGGCCATCCCCGCAGAACGCATCTGCTACGGGCATATAGCCGGCCACTATCAACAGGAAGAAGACCTCATCATCGATACCCACGGTGCCACGGTGATCGACCCGGTTTGGCAACTGCAGCAACAGGCTTTCGAACAGCATGGGGTCTATCCGGTTTTGCTGGAGCGGGATTTCAACTTTCCGCCCCTGGAAGAACTGTTGCAGGAAGTGGCCCATATTGCCCGGCTGCAGGCAGCGCCTCCCTCATCGGCCAGGTCGGGAACCGCAGGATGAAGACCTTTCAGCAGACACAGGCGGCTTTTGCCGCCCGTATTCGTGACCCACGGGCACATCCCGTGCCTGCGGGCATTCCCGAAAAGCGGATGGCCGTCTACGAAACCTTGTTCTTCAACAATCTGGAAGATCTGCTTTCCAGCAATTTTCCCGTATTGCATGAAGTGCTGGCAGAGCGCTGGCTGGAGCTTGTGCGTGCCTTTCTGCGCCACCATCGCTGCCAGACACCGCTGTTTGCGGAAATTCCCCGTGAATTCATACAGTTTCTCCATGAACATGCCGAATCACTGGAACTGCCGCCTTTCTCCGAAGAACTGGCCCACTACGAATGGGCGGAAATGGGCCTGGCCGCCGCCCGGGAAGATCTGGAATCCTTGCGCGCGCTGCAGGGCGTTTCTGTTGAAGGCGATGTGATGAAAGGTGTGCCGGTTCTGTCACCATTGGCCTGGGTACTCAGTTATCAATGGCCGGTGCATGAAATCTCGGTGGACTACCAGCCGGAAACGGCTCTGGAGCAACCGGTCTGGCTGCTGGTCTGGCGGGATGGAAACCTGAAAGTGCAGTTCGCCTGGATCAATGAAACCGTGGTCTGGTTGTTGCAGCACCTGCAAACCGGCAAGCACTCCGGGCAGGCGCTGGTTCAACAACTGGCCGCGCATTTGCAGCGAGAGGATTTGGCAACCCTGCAAACATTCACCCGTTCCTTGCTGGAAGATTACCTGCAGCGGGATGTACTGTTGGGAGTACGCACATGACCAGCATGAGAAGGCTATGGCTGGAGTTGACCGCGCGGCTGGAAGGCACCGGACGCTATCTCTCCTTTTTCTTCCTCCGCCTGATACTGGCCTGGGAGTTCTGGGAAGGCGGCTACTCCAAGCTCAATGGAGAAAACTGGTTTGACAGTATTCCCTGGGCTGACTGGCAGATGGGCTTTCCCTTTCCGGTCAACCTGCTGCCGGTGGAAGTCAACTGGTATCTTTCCATGGGGGCCGAGCTGCTGTTCAGTGTGTTGTTGTTGCTGGGGCTGGGTACCCGCTTCGCTGCTTTTGGCCTGCTGGTTGTTGACAGCATCGCCATCGCTGCGGTGCATTGGCCCGCGCACTGGTCGTCACTGGCTGAGCTCTGGCAGGGCTATGTGATCAGCGCGGGGGATTACGGCAACTTCAAGCTGCCCCTGCTGTTTGCCATCATGCTGCTGCCACTGGTCTTTCATGGTGCCGGCAAGCTCAGCCTGGACCACTGGATACTGCAGCACTGGATTGGGCGCAAGCCACACCCGCGTGACGATCTCCCCGCCTGGGGCCTGGCTGCAGGCATTATCGGCCTGTTTGTGGTCTTTCTCATGCCCTGGGTGGGGGCGGCGCTGCTGCTGTTTGCCCTTTTGGCCTTCGCACCCTGGCTGGTCAAGGCCATCCGCTACTGAAAGCCGGCCGCAGCCGCTTGCCTTGTGAGTTCCGGGGGCTTCGGGTATTCTGCGCCGCATGTCTGACCCTACGCGTATCTCCCGCCGTTTTCGCGGTTTTCTCCCGGTGGTCATCGATGTGGAAACCGGTGGTTTTGACCACCGGCGCGATGCCCTGCTGGAAATTGCCGCCAGCATCATTCACATGGATGAAGATGGCCGCCTGCAGCCGGGCGAGATCATTGCTGCCAATGTGGTGCCCTTTGCCGGTGCCAATATCGACCCCCGCGCGCTGGAAATTACCGGCATTGACCCCACGCACCCTTTTCGCAACGCCCTGGATGAGCGTGATGCGCTGAAGAAAATCTTCCAGCCCGTGCGTGAAGCGCTCAAGCAAACCGGTTGCCAGAAAGCCATTCTGGTGGGGCACAACGCGGCCTTCGACCTGGCCTTTCTCAATGCCGCCATTGCCCGTACGGGCATCAAGCGCAATCCCTTCCACCTGTTCAGCACCTTCGATACCGTTTCACTGGCCGGGTTGGCCTTCGGGCAGACGGTACTGGCCAAGGCCGCGCAGGCCGCCGGGCTGGGATGGGACAATGACGCCGCGCATTCCGCCATCTATGACACCCGGCAGACAGCGGCATTGTTCTGTGAAGTGGTCAATCGCTGGCATGCAGCCGGGCTGACGCCTGATTCGGAAACTGGCTTGTCCTGAGCGGGCAGGGTGGATTTCAACGCCCGTGGCAGGGCGGGTTCCGTGTTGTTGTGGTCGGGCAGTTCGGGGGAGTGGCGGTGACAGTCTACTGTTAGCTGGCCTTCTGCCATTGCTGGTGAATGGAGGCCAGCATGCGGCACAGCTCGCCCCGTTCGGCCAGCTCCTGCATCACTTCATGGCCACCGATCAGTTCCCCCTGCAGATACAGCTGGGGAAAGCCTTCCAGGTTGGCGTATTTGGGCAGAAAGGCGCGGATTTCCGGATCCCGGGTGATGTCCACCGTGAATACCTGCTCGGTACAGCCATTCAGGGCCTGCAGGGCAAGCATGGAGCTTTCGCTCAAGGGCCGGCGCTTGTTACCTTTCATGAACAGAACCACGGGATGCTGTTGCACCAGTTGTTCAATGCGTCGAATCGCGTCCATTTCGGTCCTCCTTTCAGGGCTGCCCAGTATAGCCAGCCACAGATTAACAATGCGTTTACGAAAGCCCCTACCAGCGGGTTATTGTCAATGGTGGCGGGAACTCCTACACTGGCACCCCCCAAGAAAAACCGAAGTATCAGGAGAGAACCCATGAGTTTTGAATTGCCCCCCTTGCCCTATGAGCAAAACGCCCTGGAACCGCATATTTCCGCGGAGACCCTGGAATATCACTACGGCAAGCACCACCAGACGTATGTCACCAACCTGAACAACCTGACCGCCGGCAAGCCGGAAGCGGACATGAGCCTGGAAGAGCTGATCAAGACCAGCTCCGGCGGTGTGTTCAACAACGCGGCCCAGGTCTGGAATCACAGCTTCTACTGGAACTGCCTGTCACCCAACGGTGGTGGTGCGCCCACTGGCGCGCTGGCCGAGGCCATCGACCAGGCCTTTGGCTCCTTCGAAAAGTTCAAGGAGCAGTTTTCCACCTCGGCGGCCACCAATTTTGGTTCCGGCTGGACCTGGCTGGTGAAAAAGGCCGATGGCAGCCTGGCCATCGTCAATACTTCCAATGCCGGCAACCCCATGACCGATGGTGACACCCCGCTGCTGACCTGTGATGTCTGGGAGCATGCCTACTACATCGACTACCGCAACGCGCGGCCCAAGTATGTGGAATCCTTCTGGAACCTGGTCAACTGGGAATTCGTGGCCTCCAACTTCTCCTGAGGCACATCCGCCTGAGGTTGAACGAAAAAGGCCGGTGATCCGGCCTTTTTCATGCCTGCCGCTTTCATGCCGTGCTGGTGCACGCGGTGGATCGGAAAGGGCGGGTGTTTCCCATTGGCCGCAGAGGGAGTAGAATGCGGCGCTTTGAATCCAAGATGGTTCCGGTACGATGCGAAAATTGTTGATCCTGCCTGCGGTTGCACTGGTTCTGGCCGGTTGCAGTACCTTTCGGACAACACCGGAATACACCCAGGCTGAAAGTGTACCGCCGTTGACGGTACCAGATGGCCTGAATGCACCGGACACCTCGCAGGCCTACCAGGTACCGCCCGGCCCCCGTGGTGTGCTCTCGGAAGAGGATGTGCGCCCGCCGCAAGTGCTGACTTCCACCCGCGCCACCGCCGAGGGCTTTGTCAGCCAGGTGCTGCAAGTGCACGATCAACCCGCCAGTGTCTGGCGTCGTCTGGGCTTTGCCCTGCCGCGTATCGGTGTCAAGGTCTTGAGCAAGGATGCGGACAAGCGCCGTTATCAGGTGGCTGAAACCGTGCGCGTGCCCATCCAGCGCGGCTGGTTGTCACGTATCTTCCTGTTCTGGAAGCCCAAATACCGGGATGTGGATGCCATTTACCTGCTGGAAGTGCGTCCGCAAGAGGATATCAGCCGGATCTTCATCGGTCTGGGCAATGCGGAGGCCAGTGAGGAACGGGCAAAGGCATTGCTCAAGTTGTTGAAACTGCGCCTTGGCTGAAATGCTGAAACAGATTTCCCGACTCGCCAAACGCTGTCAGCAGGTACTGGGTGGCAAGTCCCGCCAGGCTGTCGGTGAACTCCGGCGTCATTCGGCCCGTGATCTGGGCCTGAACGAAAAGGCCATTTCTTCAGCCGCCATCAAGGTGCTTGGCCGATTGCATCAGCAGGGTTTTCAGGCCTGTCTGGTGGGTGGTGGCGTCCGGGATCTGCTCCTGGGCCGTCATCCCAAGGATTTCGATGTGGCCACCGATGCCCGCCCGGAGGAAGTGCGGGAAATCTTCCGCAACAGCCGCATCATTGGCCGGCGTTTCAAGCTGGTGCATGTGCGTTTTGGTCGTGAAATCATCGAAGTGGCCACTTTCCGTGGCAGTGCCGACAATGGCAAGGGGGACCGTCACCTGCAGGGCGGGCGGCTGGTCCGGGACAATGTCTATGGCTCCATCGAAGACGATGCCCTGCGGCGGGATTTTACCGTCAACGCGCTCTATTACGATTACGCCAGCAAGGAAGTGCTGGATTTCGCCGGTGGGCTGGATGATCTCAATCGCCGCCGGCTGTGCCTGATCGGCAAGCCCGAACAGCGCTATCAGGAAGATCCGGTACGCATGCTGCGTGCGGTGCGCTTTGCCGCCAAGCTGGGGTTGGAAATGGATCCGTCCGTGCGGGAACCCATTCCGAAAATGGCCGGTCAACTGGCCGATATCGCTCCGGCACGGCTGTTTGACGAAATGCTCAAGCTGTTCATGGCCGGCCATGCCGAAACCACCTGGCAGATGCTGGTGGAACATGGCCTGTTTCAGCAGCTCTTTCCGCAGACCTGGGCCAGCATGGAACAGCGTTCGCGGCATGATCTGCTTTTGCAGGCCTTGCGCAATACTGACGAACGCATACAGCAGGGCAAGCCGGTTACTCCGGGTTTTCTCGCTGCGGCGTTGCTCTGGTACCCGTATCAGGATCGTTTTCAAAGCCTGCTGGATGAGGGCCTCAAACCCCACGATGCCATGCATGAAGCGGCCGAACAGGTCATTACCCGGCAAGTGCGCCGGGTGGCCATTCCACGTCGTTTCACCACCATGACCCGGGAAATCTGGCTGCTGCAGCCACGCTTTCGTCACCATGCCGGCAAGCGGGCCTGGCGGCTTCTGGAACACCCCCGTTTTCGGGCGGCCTATGACTTCCTCCTGTTGCGCGGGCTGGAAGAGGAAGATTGCGCCCGCGAGGCGGCCTGGTGGACCGAAACCCAGCAACTGGAAGGGGGCGCGCTGAAAAAACGCCTGACACCACCGCGCAAGCGGCGCAAGCCAAGAGCACCTGCTTCCGACAACAATGGCTAGTGCCTATATCGGCCTGGGCGCCAATCTGGACGACCCCCGGCAACAATTGCGCGCGGCAGTACGGCAATTGCGTCAGGAACCGGCCAACAGCAGCCTGCGCTGCTCCTCCTGCTATCAAAGCGCACCCTGGGGTGATGCCGATCAGCCACTCTTTCTCAATGCCGTGGTTGCCGTGGAAACCACGCTGGAACCCCTGGCCTTGCTGGATTGCTGCCAGCGGATCGAACGGCAGCTGGGGCGGGTGCGCAACCCGGAGCGGCCCTGGGGGCCACGGCGGGTGGATCTGGACCTGCTGCTGTATGATAACGCGGTGATGGCCACGGAGCGCCTGACGCTGCCGCACCCGTGGATGGCTCAACGGGCTTTTGTGCTGCAGCCGCTGCTGGAACTCTGGCCCACGGCCTGCCTGCCGGATGGCACGGTACTGGCCGATGCGCTGGCCGCGCTGCCGGAACGCTGTACGCCATTGCCTGATTTCAGCCTGACCTGAACGGTCGTCGAGTTCGAGGAAGCCGAGATGAACCCAGCCATGACACTCAAACGCTTGCAGGCGATGAAAGGAGAAGGGCAGAAGATCACCTGCCTGACGGCCTATGATGCCACCTTTGCCCGTCTGTTCAGTGAACAGGGCGTGGACATGCTGCTGGTGGGCGACTCCCTGGGCATGACCATCCAGGGGCAGGTCTCCACCGTGGGGGTCAGCGTGGACGACATGATCTACCACGCCCGTGCCGTGCGCGCCGGCAGCCCACAAGCCTGGATCATCGTTGACATGCCTTTTCTCAGTTATGCCGACCGGCCCACGGCCTTTGCCACGGCACGCCGGTTGATGGGCGAAGGGCAGGGCAACATGGTCAAGCTGGAAGGCGCCGGCCCCATGGTGGATATAGTTCAGGGCCTGAGCGAGCGGGGCGTGCCGGTATGCGCGCACCTGGGCCTGACCCCGCAATCGGTGGACAAGCTGGGCGGCTACCGCGTGCAGGGTCGGGATGAAGACGCCGCCACCCGCCTGCTGGTGGACGCCCGCACCCTGGAAGCCGCCGGTGCCGACCTGCTGGTGCTGGAATGCGTGCCCGCTGAGCTGGGGCGCAAGGTCAGCCAGTTGCTGGAAATCCCGGTCATCGGCATCGGCGCCGGGCCGGATTGTGACGGGCAGGTATTGGTCAGCCAGGACATGCTGGGCCTGACCGCCGGCAAGCTGCCACGCTTCGTGCGCAATTTCATGGCCGGGCAGGGTAGCGTGGCCGAGGCCGTGGCGGCCTATGTGGCGGCCGTGCGTGATGGCAGCTTTCCCGCCGCCGGGGAGTGCTACTGAACATGCAGCAGATCACCCGTGTTGTCGAACTGCGCAGCCAACTGCAAGCCCTGCGCTGCCAGGGCAAGACCATCGCCCTGGTGCCGACCATGGGCAATTTGCATGAAGGGCATCTGCGGCTGGTGGATCGCGCCCGCGAGTGTGCCGATGTGGTGGTCACTTCCATTTTTGTCAATCCCACCCAGTTCGGCCCCAACGAAGATTACGACCGCTACCCGCGCACGCTGGAGGCTGATGCCGAGCAGCTGCGCCGGCGCGGCTGTGACTGGCTGTTTGCCCCGCCGGTGGAAGAAGTCTACCCGCACGGCCTGGAACGCCTGACCCGCCTCACCGTGCCGGAGCTGGCCAACAAGCTCTGTGGCGCCAGCCGCCCCGGCCATTTCGATGGCGTCTGTACCGTGGTGGCGCGGTTGTTCAATCTGGTACAACCGGATGTGGCCGTCTTTGGTGAAAAGGACCGCCAGCAATGGCTGATTTTGCAGCATATGGCGCGTGATCTGGGCTTTCCCGTGCGCATGGTCTCCCTGCCCACGGTGCGCGAGCCCGATGGCCTGGCCATGAGTTCGCGCAACCAGTATCTTGGCACTGAAGAACGGGCTGCAGCGCCACAGCTCTATCAAACCTTGCAATGGATGGCTGGGCAGCTCCGTTCCGGGGAAACGGATTACCGGCAATTGGAGCGGGCCGGCATCGAACGCCTGCAACAGGCCGGCTTTCGTCCGGACTACCTGCAGATTACCTGCCTGGATCAGCTCGATCCGTTGCAGAAAAACCACGACTGCCAGAGCGGTGTTGCCATTTTTGCCGCGGCCTACCTGGGCCAGGCCCGCCTGATCGATAACCTTTTGATTCAAGAAGAATCTTAAGTTTATTATTTAAGTGATTGATTGTTTAGATCTAGCCCGGCTGATGATGCAAAAAAACAACATTTGTTGGCTTTGTGGCCCCGGTTGTGGTAATATTGCAACCAACTTAGGTAGACCACCAGTCCCACTAAGTTACCAGGGCGCAACTCTTTAGGGTAATCGTCACTCCGATATTGAATCCTCTCCCAAACGGGAGGGGATTTTTTTTGCGCTGCTATCTTCATCTGGTAGAATTGGCGGCCCATTGAAGCAAACCGAACATCCCATGCACCTGACTTTGTTGAAAGCGAAGATTCACCGGGCCACCGTAACCCATGCCGAGCTGGACTATGAAGGCTCCTGCGCCATTGATGATGACCTGCTCCAGGCTTCCGGCATCCGTGAGTTCGAGCAGATCCAGATCTACAACATCACCAATGGCGAGCGTTTTGTCACCTATGC
>JALWTZ010000326.1 GCA_026993285.1 Lysobacterales bacterium
CGAGGGCGTATTCCAGCACCGCCTGTTCCACTTGCGGGTCGAAGCGGCGCTGCAGGCGCTTGAGCCGGTTTTTGATGCGGTCCCAGTTGCGTTCCTGATAGGCCGGTTCCCGCTCGCTGTCGGGCTTTTGCTTCTCGATGGCAAAGCGGTAGATGCGGTTGGCGCTGGAGGGCATGGCGCCAAAGTTGAACAGGCCGTAGAAGAAATCCCGATCCCGGTGCTGGCGGTCTTTGGCCAGCAGGGTTTTCAGTTTGTCGATACTGGCCAGCACATCATCGCGGTTGTGTTTTTTTGCCCACTGCAGAAAGGCCTGCTCACGGGCTTTTTTCGCCTCGATGGGCGCGGGGTTGGCGAAGCCGTCCAGCATGCCCCGGGAATTCTTGGTGTAGTTGTTGATGCCGGCCAGGCTGGAGGCGTATTTCACCGCCGCGTCGGGGCGGTCGGCGGTCTGTTGCTCGATGATGTCCACCACCCGGTTGTAGTGGCGGATGACCATGGGATAGTGCCACTGGATGTTGTCTTCCAGCTCCTCGGCCAGCCGGTGGCGGCTGGTACGGCCGGGATAGCCCAGCACCATGGTGAAATCCCCTTCCTTCAGACCGGCCGGGTTGATGGTGAGATGGCTTTTGGGCTGGTAGGGCACATTGTCCGGGCTGTATTGCACGGATTCACCCGTGGGAGAGACATAGGCGCGCAGGAAGGAGAAGTCTCCCGTGTGGCGCGGCCACATCCAGTTGTCGGTATCCCCGCCGAACTTGCCGATGGATTCCGGCGGCGCATAAACCAGGCGCACATCGCGAATCTGCAGCTGGCGGATGCGGTAGAACTGCAGCCCGCCGTGGAAGGTGTAGATGCTGCAGCGCAGGGTCTCGCTGGTTTCGCATTCACGCACCAGGGCCTTTTCGATGCTTTCCTGCTTGTTGTAGCGTTCCAGCCCGTGCAGGCCCTTCAGCTGCGGCACGATGCGGTCGGTGACTTCCTCGATGTGCTCGGTGACATAGACATACAGCCCCGGCCCGCCGGGCAGCTCGTCCTTCAGCTCGGGCGCGTAAAAACCCTGCTGCAACAGGTTGTTGTCATCGGTGGAGTTGTACTGGATGGCCCCGTAGGCACAATGGTGGTTGGTGACGATCAGCCCCTGGGGCGAGACGAAGGAGGCGGAGCAGAAGCCCAGGCTGACAATGGCGTTCATCGGGTACTGGTCCAGCCGGCTGATGGATTGCGGGTCCAGTTCCAGCCCGTGGGCCTGCAGTGGCTCGGCCAGTTGCGGCATCTGGTGCGGTTGCCACATGCCTTCCACCGCCTGCGCGGACAGGCTGAACAGGCCCAGCAAAGGTACGAGAGCGAGGTGTTTCATGACGGTTCCTTGCAGTCAAAAACCGCATTCTAGGAGCTGGCCAGATCCGCGGAAGTGCCTTTGGTCATGCCTGGCGGTCAGGCCAGACAGCGCGGTTCGATTTCCAGTGGCACGCCGAAGCGGTCTTGCACCGCCTGCCGGATGGCTTCGGCCAGCCGGAGGATGTCATCGGCCGTGGCACCGCCGTGGTTGACCAGTACCAGCGCGTGCTGGCTGGAGACCCCGGCCGGGCCCAGCGCCTTTCCCTTCCAGCCGGCCTGTTCGATCAGCCAGGCGGCGGAGAGTTTGTGCCCGGCTTCGCTGGGCCAGTGGGGCAGGTTCGGGTGTTTGGCCAGTAGCAGGCGCATGTGGTATTCGTCCACCACAGGATTCTTGAAGAAACTGCCGGCATTGGGTGTTTCTGCCGGGTCGGGCAGTTTGCGTCGCCGTTCGGCGATGACCGCCTGCAGGATGCGACCGGGGCTGGGTTCCTGTCCGGCCAGGGCCTGTTGCAGACCGGGGTAGTCGATACGGGGCTGCCAGCGGGTGGGCAGGGCCAGTTCCAGGGCGGTGATCAGCCAGCGGCCGGCTTCCTGCTTGTAGCGGCTGTCGCGATAGGCGAAGCCGGCTTCTTCACGCGTGTGGCGGAAAGGCGTGCAGGTCGGCAGTTCCACCCCTTCGATGGCATGGATGTACTCCCCCAGCTCCACCCCGTAGGCACCGATGTTCTGTACCGGTGCCGCGCCGCAGTGGCCGGGAATCAGGGCCAGATTTTCCAGGCCGCCATGCCCCCGGTCCACGGTGTGGCGAACCAGCGCGTCCCATTCGGTGGCGGCCAGCACGCGGTAGTGGTGGCAGCCCTTTTGCTCGCCCAGGTAGCGGATGCCGGCCATGGCCGGCTGGATGACCAGTTCCAGCCGTTGTGGCAGCACCACATTGCTGCCACCGGCCAGCAGTTGCGGTTGAGTGTGCGGGTGCTGCTGGAGGATGGCCGCCATGGCTTCGGCGGCGTTTTCGGCCTGTTCCAGCCGGTAGTAATGTTCGGCCATACAGGTCAGGGCCAGGGTGTTGGCTGCTTGCAGGTTTGCCGGGCCCAGGTCCTGGAGTTTCATGGCTCGAGCGCGGCGGCCGCGCGAATGCACTGGCGCACCAGCGCCGGGCCCTGGTAGACGAAGCCGGTATAGAGCTGAAACAGGCGGGCACCGGCGGCGGCCTTGTCGGCGATGTCGCGCCCCGAGCTGATGCCGCCGCAGCCGATCAGGCAGAGTTCCGGTTTCAGATGCTTGTGAAAGCCGGCCAGGGCCTGGTCGGCCAGGGGTTTCAGCGGTTTGCCGGAAAGCCCGCCGGTCTCCCGGGCCAGGGGTTCCTGCTCCAGACCGGGCCGGCTGATGGTGGTGTTGGTGGGGATGACCGCGTCCAGCATCACTTCGTTGATGACGGCGGCCATGTCGGCAATGGCCGCCTCGTCCAGGTCCGGGGCCACTTTCAGGGCCACGGGCACATAACGGCCGGTGGCATCGGCCAGTTGCTGCTGGCGCTGTTTCAGCCCGGCCAGCAGCTGGTGCAGGCTGTCGGCGGCCTGCAGGTCGCGCAGGCCTTGGGTGTTGGGCGAGGAGATATTCACCGTGATGTAGTCGGCCACCGGCCAGGCCTGTTCCAGCCCCAGCAGGTAGTCATCCAGCGCTTGTTCGTTGGGGGTTTGCTTGTTCTTGCCGATGTTGATGCCCAGTATGCCGGGATAGCGCCGGCGGGCCGCCCGTTCCACCAGCGGCGCCAGCCCCTGGTTGTTGAAACCCATGCGGTTGATGATGGCCTGCTGTTTTTTCAGGCGGAACAGACGGGGCCTGGGGTTGCCCGCTTGCGGTTTCGGGGTGACAGTGCCGATTTCGATGAAGCCAAAACCCAGCCGGCCCAGGCCGTCGATGGCGATGCCGTCCTTGTCCAGGCCGGCGGCCAGGCCGATGGCGTTGGGAAAGTGCAGCCCCATGGCTTGCACCGGCTTGCCGGCGGGCGCGGCGGGAAACAGGGCAGCGGGTAGCGTGGCCAGGGCTTTCAGGCTGAGGTGGTGGGCGGTTTCCGCCGGTAACTGGAACAGCAGGGAGCGAAGCAGGGGATACATGCGCGAGTCCGGAACGTTTTGGCGCAGTATAGCGGTTGTGCGGGCCGAGGTGCAGCAGCCGCCCGCAAGGGGCGGCCGCCACGGGGTTTATCCCAGGTTGAACTGGATGCCCTGGGCCAGGGGCAGGTCGGTGCCCCAGTTGATGGTGTTGGTCTGGCGGCGCATGTAGGCCTTCCAGGCATCGGAGCCGGATTCACGCCCGCCACCGGTTTCCTTCTCGCCACCGAAGGCCCCGCCGATTTCCGCGCCGGAGGTGCCGATATTGACATTGGCAATGCCGCAGTCGCTGCCGGCGGCGGAGAGAAAACGCTCGGCATGGCGCAGGTTGGTGGTGAAGATGGAGGAAGACAGGCCCTGCTTGACTTCGTTGTTCCAGGCAATGGCGTCGTCCAGCTCCTTGTAGCTCATCACATAGAGGATGGGCGCGAAGGTTTCGCTCTGGACGATCATCCAGTCGTGCTGGGCGCGCACGATGGTGGGCAGCACGAAATGGCCGGGGCCATCCACCCGTTTGCCGCCGAAGAGGATTTCGCCGCCGGCTTCCTGGATGGTGGCAATGGCCTGTTCGTAACGCTCGACGGAGG
>JALWTZ010000327.1 GCA_026993285.1 Lysobacterales bacterium
GTCACCCCGCGGGAGGAAGAGCCACAGATTGATGTCACCTTCGCCAATGTGTTTATCGCCATGCCGGGTGCCACGGCGCGGGAAGTGGAAAATGTCATCAGCTTTCCTGCCGAGCAGGTGCTGGACGCCATCGACGGGGTCAAGCATGTCTATTCGGTCTCCCGGCCCGGCCTTTCCATCCTGACGGTGGAATACCAGGTGGGTGTGCCGCGCAATGAGGCCATCGTGCGGCTGTACAACGAGATCTACTCCAACATGGATTGGTTGCCTCGCGGCCTGGGGGCTTCCCCACCATTGATCAAGCCCATGGGCATTGACGATGTGCCCATCGTTACCGCCACCTTCTGGAGTGAAAGCCCGGACAAGAGCGGCCATGAGCTGCTGAAGGTAGCCCACGCGGTGGAAGCGGAAATCAAGCGTATCCCCAACACCCGCGATGTCTACACCGTGGGCGGGCCGGACCATGTGGTCAAGGTGGCACTGGATCCACAGAAACTGGCTGGTTACGGCCTGACGGTGGCTGATCTGGAGCAGGCCCTCAAGGCCAGCAATATGGCCAGTCATGCCGGGGAGATTCGCCAGAATGACCAGGTCGAACCGGTTCAGGCTGGCACACTGCTCGCTTCTGCCGAGCAGGTCAAGGGCCTGGTGGTCGCTGTTCACGAAGGCAAACCCGTATTTCTCTCCGATATTGCCACCATCAGTCAGGTGGCGGATGCACCGGAAAACTATGTCTGGATGCAGGCCGGCCAGGCCTGGAAAGGAGAAGCCAGCCCCTGGTACACCCCGGCCGTGACCCTGGCCGTGGCCAAGAAGCCTGGCAGTAACGCCGTTCAGATCGCCAATGCGGTCATTGACCGTTTGCAGGATCTGAAGAACACGGTGATTCCGGCCGATGTGCAGGTGGAAATCACCCGCAACTACGGCAAGACCGCCAATGACAAGGCGATGAAACTCATCCACAAGCTGATCTTTGCCACAGCATCCGTGGTACTGCTGGTGCTCTGGTTCCTGGGCTGGCGTGAAGCCGTAGTGGTCGGCGCAGCCGTGATTCTCACCTTGAGCATCACGCTGTTTGCCTCCTGGGCCTGGGGTTTCACCCTCAACCGGGTTTCGTTGTTTGCGCTGATCTTTTCCATCGGCATTCTGGTGGATGATGCCATCGTGGTGGTGGAAAACATCCACCGGCACATGAGCATGGGTGGCAAATCCCTGCTGGCGGCCATCCCGCCGGCGGTGGATGAAGTGGGTGGACCCACCATTCTGGCTACCTTTACGGTGATCGCGGCCCTGTTGCCCATGGCCTTTGTTACCGGCCTGATGGGCCCGTACATGAGCCCGATTCCCATCAATGCCAGCATGGGCATGCTGATTTCCCTGGTGGTGGCCCTGGTGGTGACCCCCTGGCTGAGCAATCACCTGCTCAAGGTGGAGCATGCGGAAGACCACCTGGAAGACCATCACAAGCCACCGGCAGGCTACGGCTTTTTCCGTAAAATCATGGCACCGTTCCTGAATGAAGGCTCAGCCAGCCGGCGATTGTTCCTGTTTGCCGCCATGGCCGGTCTGGTCGTACTCTCCGGGCTGCTGGTGGTCTGGGATCAGGTGGTCCTGAAAATGCTGCCCTTTGACAACAAGTCCGAATTCCAGATTGTGCTGGACATGCCGGAAGGCACCACGCTGGAGCGTACCAATGCCGTACTCATCGAGATGGCACAGGCACTGGAACAGGTGCCGGAGATCGAGGATGTGCAGGGCTACGCCGGTACCGCCGCGCCCATCAATTTCAACGGCCTGGTGCGCCAGTACTATCTGCGCAAGGGTGATCACCTGGGGGATCTGCAGGTCAACCTGGTGGACAAGCATGCCCGCGAACGCAAGAGCCATGACATCGCCCTGGCCGTGCGCCCGCTGGTCGAGGTCATTGCCCGCAAATACAACGGCAGCGTGAAGGTGGTGGAAGTGCCCCCCGGCCCGCCGGTGATGTCTCCGCTGGTGGCGGAAGTCTACGGGCCGGACTATGCCGGCCAGCAGCGCATCGCCCTGGCGCTGGAAAACATCTATCGCAAGGTCGATCATGTGGTGGACGTGGACACCTCCGTGGAAGCCCGCGCGCCGCGCAAGATTCTGGTGGTGGACCAGCAAAAGGCCGCCCTGCTGGGTGTTTCCCAGGCCAGCGTGGCCCAGACCATACAGGCGGCCCTCAGCGGCCTGGATGCCACCTACCTGCACCAGCCCAACAACAAGTACCCGGTACCGGTACGGCTGGAATTGCCCAATATCGAACAGGGCAGCCTGGATACCCTGCTGGCCATGCCGGTGCGCAGCATGAACGGGCAACTGGTTCGCATGAGTGAAGTGACCCGGGTGGTGACGGAAGACTGGGAGCAGACCATCTACCACAAGGATCTGCTGCCGGTGGTTTTTGTGACCGGTGACCTGGCCGGTGGCCTGGACAGCCCGCTCTACGGGCTCATCGACCTGGTGGACAAGGTCGAACAGGAAACACTGGACGGGCAGCAGCTGGAGCAATACTTCATTCGCCAGCCGGAAAACCCCTTCACCTACGCGGTGAAATGGGATGGTGAATGGCAGATCACCTACGAAACCTTCCGCGACATGGGCATCGCCTACTCGGTGGGCCTGATTCTCATCTACCTGCTGGTGGTGGCCCAGTTCCGCTCCTATCTGGTGCCGGCCATCATCATGGTGCCCATACCGCTGACCATCATCGGCGTCATGCCCGGTCACATGCTGCTGGGCGCGCAATTCACCGCCACCTCCATGATCGGCATGATCGCCCTGGCCGGCATCATCGTGCGCAACTCCATCCTGCTGGTGGATTTCATCAACCAGGAAGTGGAAGAAGGCCGGCCCCTGGCCGAAGCGGTGATCCGCTCAGCAGCGGTACGGGCCAAGCCCATCATCCTCACCGCCGTGGCCGCCATGATGGGCGCCTTCTTCATCCTCGACGACCCCATCTTCAACGGCCTGGCCGTATCCCTGATCTTCGGGCTGGTGGTGTCGACGGCGTTGACGTTGGTTGTGATTCCGCTGCTTTATTATTCCATGCGCAACTACCTCCCCTCCCTGAGGGGCTGAGCCTTCATCATCCTGCGTTGCAGACCGGTCAACTGTTCGGTCACGTACTGTTTGTACGCTCCCTCACAGTTGCCGGTCTGCGCCTTGACTGATGAACGCTCAGCACCCTCAGGGGAATCCATGGGCTGTACACGCCCTCGCAGCTGCTGGCTTGCGCCTTGTCTGACGAAAAATCCGCTCCCTCAGGGTTTTCGTTTGGCGGTACGCTCCCTCACAGTTGCTGGTCTGCGCCTTGACTGATGAACGCTCAGCACCCTCAGGGGAATCCATGGGCTGTACACGCCCTCGCGGCTGCTGGCTTGCGCCTTGTCTGACGAAAAATCCGCGCCCTCAGGGTAATGCTGATCGAGGTTGGCTCAAGACTTGCCGGAAGGGCCGCGAACCGCGTAAGCTCAACGGGAGCGGCGGGCCGTTTTGCAGAATAAGCAGCAGGCCATGCCATTGCCGCGGATGAACGGGTTACAAGGGGAGGGTATGCATTTCCGTAGTGTGAGTCGGATGCTGGGCTGTTGGTTGTTGATCGCCACGCAGGTGCTGGCGCAGGAAGCATCGGAGTCACAGGATGTGCAGAACCCGGAGCCGGAAGCCGCGGCGGTGATCGAGGAGATCACCGTGGTGGGCCGGCGGGTGTCGTACCAGAACAACCAGACCACCGAAGCCATGTTGCAGCAGGAAAGCACCCTGACCAGTCCGCTGGCGGTGATCGACAACCTGCCCGGGGTGCTGGTCAACGAAGGGGACAGCTTCGGTTCGGATGACTGGTCCACCACGGTCAGCATCCGTGGTTTTCAGCTGAGCCTGGACGAGCAGCAGCTGGGCATTACCGTGGACGGGATGGCCAACGGTAATTCCAACTACGGTGGCGGGGCCAAGGCCAACCGCTATATCGATACGGAAAACCTGCGGGCGGTGGAAGTTTCCCAGGGCAC
>JALWTZ010000328.1 GCA_026993285.1 Lysobacterales bacterium
ATGGCAACCAGCAGGATGCCCTGGAAGACATGGATGAAATTAGCGTCAGCGCCCAGAGCGGCACCACCCGCCACAGCGTGCGCTTCGACCTGGATCTGCCACCGGAGGAGGCGGATGATGAAATCCTCTCCGCTGGTCTGCTGCTGCCGGAATGGGACCATCGCCAGCAACAGCTGCGCCCGGATTACTGCCGCATACTGGAAATGCAGAGCCGGGATGCCGGCAATGGCGAATTGCCCATGGACCTGCGCGCCCAGTCACGGCGTATTCGCCAGCAGTTTGAAAGCCTGATGCCGCAGCGGATCTGGCAGCGGCGGCAACTGGAAGGGGCGGAGCTGGATGTGGAAGCCTGGGTACAGTACCAGAGCGACCGCCTGCGCGGGCAGGTGGCCGCCGAGTGGCCGGTGTTCCGCGATTTTCGTCAAAACCAGCGCGATCTTTCCTGCCTGTTGCTGGCGGACCTGTCCCTTTCCACCGATGCCGCCGCCGACGGGGAACGCAAGGTCATCGACGTGATTCGCGAGAGCCTGTACCTGTTTGCCGAGGCACTGGGCGCCACCCACGACCCCTTTGCCATCTACGGCTTTTCTTCCCGCCGGCGCGAGCATGTGCGCCTGCAGCGCATCAAGGGCTTTGCCGAGGCGCACGGAGCCGCCGTGCGCGGCCGGATTGCCGCCATCAAGCCGGGTTATTACACCCGCATGGGCGCGGCCATCCGCTATGCCACCCGGCAACTGGCCAGCCAGCCCAGCCGGCAGAAGCTGCTGCTGATTCTTACCGATGGCAAGCCCAATGACCTGGACCGTTACGAAGGCCGCCACGGTCTGGAAGATACCCGCCATGCGCTGCAGGAATGCCGTGAACAGGAAATCCGCCCCTTCTGTGTTTCCATCGACCAGGAAAGCGCGGATTACCTGCCCTGGCTGTTCGGCAGCCAGGGTTTTGTCCACATCCGCAAGGCCCGCGAGCTGTCGAAGAAACTGCCGCTGCTCTATGCCCGCCTGACAGGCTGATGGTGAACCGGCGGGTCAGGGCGGGCTGACGGGTCGGACCCGGGCGCGCTCATCCGCCACCTGGTTGCGTACATACAGCGGCTGCAGGGTTTCGGCCGTGTAGGGCCGGGAGAGATCGGCCAGTGGCAGCAGATGTTTGGCCTGCAGCAGGGCGTCCGGGAAGGCGGGCAGATGGCTCTGCGCTGCCTGCGCCTCAAGCAGCATGGCCACCCCGGAACCGGCCAGGCTGGCGGCCGGCTCGGGCAGTGTGTCCAGCGGCAGGTTTTCCGGCCGGTGCAGCGCCGGTACGCTCAGTAGTTTGCCGTGCCCATCGGTCAGGGCCCAGTAGCATTCCCCCATGCGCGCATCCTGCACCACCAACACCGGCGCGGGTGCGCCGGCGGCCAGCGCGTCCCGGGCCAATGCCGCCAGGGAAACCACCGGATAGAGCGGCAGTTCCAGCGCCAGGGCAAAGCCCTGGGCCATGCTGATGCCGGTGCGGATGCCGGTGAAGCTGCCGGGGCCGATGTCCACCACCAGCCCGTCCAGCTGGCGCAGTTCCAGTTGCTGTGCTTCCAGCAGCTGGTGGATCATGGGCAGCAGATGCTCGGCGTGCTTGCGGGCATTGCGTTCCAGCCGTTGCTGCACCTGCCCGTCGAGCTGCAGGGCCACGGAGCAGTGTTCGCTGGCGGTTTCAAGGCTGAGCAGCTTCATGCTTTTCGTCTCCGGTGGCGGCCTTGAGCTGAAAGAAACGCTGCACATCGGCCATTTTGGTACTGCGCGGCATGCGCGGCAGGCTGTCGAGGAAGGTGCGCCCATAGCCCTTGCTGCGCAGGCGCGGGTCACAGAGAATCAGCACGCCGTAGTCGCTTTCGGTACGGATCAGGCGGCCCGCGCCCTGTTTCAGGGTCAGCACCGCCCGGGGCAGCTGCAACTCGGCAAAGGGGTTGCCGCCCTGCTGGCGGCTGCGTTCGATGCGGGCCTGCAGTACCGGGTCATCCGGCACCTGGAAAGGCAGCTTGTCGATCAGCACCAGGCGCAGGGTGTCGCCGGGCACGTCCACCCCTTCCCAGAAGCTGGCCGCGCCCAGCAGCAGCCGCCCGCCTTCCCGGAAGGCGTCCAGCAGCTCCGGCCGGGAAGCCTCGCCCTGAACCAGCAGTTCGAAGGCCGCGTGCTGGCGCAGCCAGGCAGCGGCTTCCTGCAACGCCCGGTGGCTGGTGAACAGGAGAAAGGCCTGCCCTTCGGCGGCTTCCAGGGCGGGCAGGCAGGCTTCCAGCATGGCGCTGACATAGCCGGGGTCGCGGGGCTTGGGCAGGTTGGGCGGATGGTAGAGCAGGCTGTTGTGCCAGTAGTCGAAGGGGCTGTCCACACACAGGGTGGCGGGGCTTTTCAGCCCCAGCTGCCGGCTGAAATGGTCGAAGTTGCCGGCCACTGACAGGGTGGCCGAGGTGAACACCCAGCTGGCCTGCAGCTCGGCCACCGCCTGCTGGAAGGCCTCGCCGATGTCCAGCGGGGTCAGGTGCAGGTGGAAATGGCGGCTGCCGCGTTCGTACCAGCAGATATGTTCGCCGCCGATATCCTGTTGCAGAATTTGCAGCATGGCCTGGGCCTGGCCGGCCCGTTCCTGGCAGGCATCCAGCGCGCGGGAGCCGTTTTCCAGTTGCTCGATTTCATGGGCCAGCCGCTTGAGGGCACCCTGCAACCCGCGGCAGGCCTTGTCCAGCTCGCTGTCAGCGGCGGGGCGGCGCCAGCTGGCCCGTTCCCGCGCCTCCGGCAGGGCCAGGGTGAAGGCCCGTACCCGGTCTTCCAGTTCCAGACAGGCGGGTGTGAGCGCCGGCAGCACGCCGGAGATCTCGCTGGCGGCCAGGCGGGTGTCGGTGGCCAGATCCTGCAACTGGCGGGAGCTGAGGTGTTCGCTGAAGAAGGTGGTGGCCACATCCACGGCCTGGTGGGCCTCGTCCAGCACGATATGGTCACAGGCCGGCAGCAGTTCGGCAAAACCGGTCTGGCGCAGGGCCAGGTCGGCAAACAGCAGATGGTGATTGACCACGATCACATCCGCTTCCAGCGCCTTTTGCCGGGCCTTGTAGACCAGACAGTCATCGAAATGGGGGCAGTCGGTGCCGATGCAGTTGTCGCGGGTGGAGGTGATCCACGGCAGCAGCGGATCGTTTTCTTCCACCCCGGAGAAGCGGCTCAGGTCGCCGTCCTTGCTGCGCTGGGCCCAGACGCGTACGGCCTCCAGCCGCTGCACCATGTGCTTGTCGGGAAAACGGCCCTCCGTGCGGGCCAGCTCCAACCGGTAGCGGCACAGGTAGTTGCCCCGGCCCTTGAGCAGGGCCACACGGGCGCGGCTTTCCAGTGCCTGAAGCACCAGCGGCAGGTCCTTGCTGAAAATCTGGTCCTGTAGCGTCTTGGTGCCGGTGGAGATCAGGGTCTTGCCGCCGGCGGTCAATGCGGGAACGAGGTAGGCGAATGTCTTGCCGGTACCGGTGCCGGCCTCGGCCAGCAAGGTGCCGCGGCAGGCCATGGCCTCGGCCACCATGGCGGCCATGCGCTGTTGCTCCTCGCGCGGGCGAAAACCGGGCAGTGCCCGGGCCAGCGGGCCTTCGGCGCCCAGCAGGGTGGTGATATCGGCGGGGGCCTGGCTCACAGGCGCTTGCCCGGTTGCACCGCGCAGCGGCGGGCCTGTTGCTCGGCCTCGCGGGCCTTGGATTCCTGCCGTTCCAGCCGGTAGGCACTGGCCATGGTCAGCCAGTTGCGGCTGCACAGCGGCCCCACCCGTGGGCCTTTTTCCCAGGAGTTGCGCGCATAGTTCCGTGCCAGTTCGGCATGCCCCTCATTCAGCAGCAGTTCAGCCAGATACTGCAACAGTTCCGGGTGATCCGGTGCCAGCCGCAGGGCCTGGCGAATGCGCTTCACCGCCCAGCGGTATTTGCCCTGGGCCTCGAAAGCCCGTGCCTGGGTGAAGAGTTCGCGAATGGCCGGGTCCTGCAGCGGCCGTACCTCGATCACGCCCG
>JALWTZ010000329.1 GCA_026993285.1 Lysobacterales bacterium
GGGGTGAGCGGGTTCAGATCGATGGTTCCCCCCATGACTGGTTCGAGGGTCGGGGGCCTCGTTGCACACTCATTGTCTTCATTGATGATGTCACCAGCGAACTGCTGGCTTTGCGTTTCGCGCCCGCAGAGACCACGCAGGCGTACATGGAAACTCTCGGCGTTTATCTCCGGCAACACGGGCGTCCCGTAGCTTTCTATTCTGACAAACACAGTATCTTCCGGGTCAATCATCCGGATCGGGAAGGTGAGCTGACTCAGTTCACCCGTGCGCTCAAGGCCCTGGATATTGAGCCCATCCATGCCAATACCCCGCAGGCCAAGGGCCGGGTCGAGCGGGCCAACCTGACGCTTCAGGACCGGTTGGTCAAGGAATTACGCCTGCAGGGTATCTCCGATATCGATACAGCCAATGCTTTCCTTCCCCGCTTCATCCAGCACTACAACCAGCGATTCGCCGTCTCGCCCCAAAACCCCAACGACGCCCATCGGCCTCTGTTGCACGGTGCCGAGGAACTGGCGCTGATCCTCTCCCTTCAATACACACGAACCCTCTCCAAAAACCTGACTTTCCAGTTCAAGAACCGGGAATTCCAGCTACAGGGCCAGGGCAAGGGGTATCGCCTCAGAGGCCGCCAGGTCACGCTTTGTGAAACCTTCGATGGCTCTACCCGTGTGCTGTATGCAGGGCATATCCTCCAATACCGCATCCTCAAGCAGGGTACGCCTCCTATCCCGCTCGATGACGAAAAAAGCATTCACCACACCATCGAGCAGGCAAAGATCAGGCAACAGAACAGGCCTCTGTGGAAGCCACCTGCTGATCACCCCTGGCGGCGTCCATGGAGTGGCCAGACAACCTCACAACACAACCCATAACCTCTCAGTCTAAAGGGGACATTTCTGAATTGGATTGACACGCCGCGATGGGGTGTCGCCCTACCTTGGCGTACGGAGTGGAAAGAGCGCATCTGTTATGATGGCGGGCTGCAATCGAATCGAGCTACAGGGGAGAAGCCATGAGCAAGGCCATGCAAACCCTCACACAGGACCTGGACCCGGAAGAAACCCGGGAATGGCTGGAAGCGCTGGAAGCCGTGCTGGAAAAGGATGGCCCGGAACGCGCCCACCAGCTGCTGGAGAAAATGGTGGACCTGGCCCGCCGCCGGGGCGCCCACCTGCCTTTCCGTACCACCACCGCCTATGTCAACACCATTCCTCCCAGCCGGGAACAGGCCTGCCCCGGCCGCCAGGACCTGGAGTGGCGCATCCGTTCACTGATTCGCTGGAACGCGCTGGCCATGGTGGTCAAGGCCAACCGCGCACCCGGAGAACTGGGCGGCCACATTGCCAGCTTCGCCTCCATCGCCACCCTGTACGATGTGGGGTTCAATCACTTCTTTCATGGCTTCGACGCCGAAGGCGGTGCCGATCTGGTCTATTTCCAGGGCCATTCCTCGCCGGGCATCTACGCGCGCGCCTTTCTCGAAGGGCGCATCAGCGAGGAGCAGATGCACAATTTCCGCCGGGAAGTGGACGGCAAGGGCCTGTCCTCCTACCCGCACCCGTGGCTGATGCCGGAATTCTGGCAGTTCCCCACCGTTTCCATGGGCCTGGGGCCCATACAAGCCATCTATCAGGCGCGTTTTCTCAAGTACCTGCACAATCGCGGCCTGGCCGATACCAGTCAGCGCAAGGTCTGGTGTTTTGTCGGCGACGGCGAAACCTCCGAGCCCGAAACCCTGGGGGCCATTTCCCTGGCCGGGCGCGAGGGGCTGGACAACCTCATCTTCGTCATCAACTGCAACCTGCAGCGCCTGGACGGCCCGGTGCATGGCAACGGCAAGATCATCCAGGAACTGGAAGGCACCTTCCGGGGCGCGGGCTGGAATGTGATCAAGGTGATCTGGGGCAGCCGCTGGGACCCGCTGCTGGCCAAGGATACCAAGGGCCTGCTACGCCAGCGCATGGAAGAGGCCTGCGACGGCGACTACCAGAACTACAAGGCCAAGGGCGGCGCCTATACCCGCGAGCATTTCTTCGGCAAGTACCCGGAACTCAAGGCCATGGTGGCCAACATGAGTGACGATGACATCTGGCGGCTCAATCGCGGCGGGCACGACCCGCACAAGGTCTATTCCGCCTATGCCGAGGCGGTGGCGCACGAGGGCGAACCCACGGTCATTCTGGCCAAGACGGTCAAGGGCTACGGCATGGGCGAGGCCGGCGAAAGCCTGAACGCCACCCACCAGCAGAAGAAGATGCCGGACGAGGCCATCAAGGCCTTCCGTGACCGCTTCAAGGTGCCCATTCCCGACGACAAGATTCACGAAGTGCCCTTCTACCGCCCGCCGGAAGACAGTGAGGAAATGCAATACCTGCGCGAGCGGCGCAAGACGCTGGGCGGCTTCATTCCCGAACGCCGCTGCCAGAACCTGCCCATGCCGGTACCGGCGCTGAAGGCCTTTGCCAGCCAGCTGGAAAGTACCGGCGAGCGGGAAATCTCCACCACCATGGCCTTTGTGCGCTGCCTGAACACCATCGTGCGCGACCGCAACCTGGGCAAGCATGTGGTGCCCATCGTGGCCGACGAGGCGCGTACCTTCGGCATGGAAGGCATGTTCCGCCAGCTGGGCATCTACTCCGCCGAAGGCCAGCGCTACACCCCGGAAGACCAGGACCAGCTGATGTACTACCGGGAAGACACCAAGGGGCAGATTCTGCAGGAAGGCATTTCCGAGGCCGGCGCCATGTCTTCCTGGATCGCCGCCGCCACCTCCTACTGCACCAATGGCGTGCCGATGATTCCCTTCTTTATCTTCTACTCCATGTTCGGCTTCCAGCGGGTGGGGGATCTGATCTGGGCCGCAGGCGACATGCGCGCGCGCGGCTTTCTCATCGGTGGCACCTCCGGCCGCACCACCCTCAACGGCGAGGGCCTGCAGCATGAAGACGGCCAGAGCCATGTGATGGCCAGCTATGTGCCCAACTGCATACCCTACGACCCCACCTTTGCCTATGAAGTGGCGGTCATCGTCCAGAACGGCCTGCAGCGCATGCTGCACAACCAGGAAGATGTGTTCTTCTACATCACCACCCTGAACGAAAACTACCGCCACCCGGCCATGCCCAAGGGTGCCGAGGATGGCATTCTCAAGGGTATGTACTTGTTCCGCGAGGGCAACAAGCGGGCGAAAATCAAGGCCCAGCTGCTGGGCTCGGGCGCCATCTTCCGTGAATGCGAGGCCGCCGCCGAAATGCTCAAGGCCGATTTCAACGTGCATTGCGACCTGTGGAGCTGCCCCAGTTTCACCCTGCTCAAGCGCGAGGCGGAAGAAATCACCCGCCACAACCGCCTCAACCCGGAGAAAAAGGCGCGCAAGGCCCATGTGGAGAAGTGCCTGGACAACCGCAAGGGCCCGGTCATTGCCGCCAGCGACTATGTACGCACGTTCGCCGAGCAGATTCGCCCCTGGGTCAAGGCCGACTACACCGTGCTGGGCACGGATGGCTTTGGCCGCAGCGACACCCGCGAAAAACTGCGTCAACATTTCGAGGTGGACCGCAACGCCATCGCCTACCACACGGTGGAAGCCCTGTACCGGGCCGGTGACCTGAGCAAGGCGGATGTACTCAAGGCGCGGGAGCGCTACCGGATGGACGCGGGCAAGCCCATGCCCCTCTACCTGTGACGGAGGCCGGCCATGAGTGAAACCATCAGCCTGAAAATTCCCGACCTGGGCGGTGCCCGGGACGTGGATGTGATCGAAATTCTGGCCCGCCCCGGTGACCGGGTGGAAAAGGACCAGCCCCTGATTACCCTGGAAGGGGACAAGGCCACCATGGATGTGCCGGCGGAACAGGCCGGCACCCTGAAAAGCCTGCAAGTGAACGTGGGCGACAAGGTCAACGAGGGCGACCCGCTGGCCGAGCTGGAAGTGGACGAGATGGCCGGCGAAGCCAGCGATGACAGCCCGGCGCAGCCCGCCGCCGCACCCGAGGCGGAACCGGCTGTGGAAACCGCGGCGGAACCCGAGCCCGCGCCCCGGCCCCTGCCGGCGGCCCCGGCACCGGCCCGGCCACCGGCCACGCCACCGGTGGCCTTTACCCCGGAACGCATCCTGCCCGGCAAGGTGGCCTATGCCAGCCCGGCGGTGCGCGCCTTCGCCCGCACGCTGGGCGTGGATCTGACCCAAGTACCCGGCTCCGGCCGCAAGGGGCGCATCCTCAAGGAGGATGTGGAGGCCTGGGTCAAGCAGACCCTGCAAAAACGCGGCAGCGCCAATGATGCCCTGGGGCTGATTCCCTGGCCGGAAGTGGATTTCAGCCGCTTTGGCGAGATCGAGGAACAGCCGCTGAACCGCATCCGCAAGCTTTCCGGCGCCAACCTGCACCGCAACTGGGTGCGCATTCCCCATGTCACCCAGCACGAGGAAGCGGACATCACCGAGATGGAAGCCTTCCGCAAATCCCTCAAGGCGGAAGCGGAACAGCGCGGCACCCGCCTGACGCCGCTGGTGTTCATCATCAAGGCCGTGGTGGCGGCCCTCAAGGCCCTGCCCCAGTTCAACGCCTCGCTGTCGGCGGATGGTGAAACCCTGATTCTCAAGAAATACTTCCACATCGGCGTGGCCGTGGACACACCCAACGGCCTGGTGGTGCCGGTGCTGCGCGACTGCTATCAAAAGGGCTTCTGGCAGCTGGCCGAGGAACTGGGCGAGATCAGCGCCCGCGCCCGCAAGGGCAAGCTGCGCCCGGACGAAATGCAGGGTGGCTGTTTCTCCATCTCCAGCCTGGGCGGCATCGGCGGCACGGCCTTCTCCCCCATCATCAACGCGCCGGAAGTGGCCATACTGGGCGTTTCGCGCGCGCACATGGCCCCGGTCTGGGACGGTACGGCCTTCCAGCCACGCCTGATGCTGCCGCTGGATCTCTCCTACGACCACCGGGTGATCGACGGGGCCGATGCCGCCCGTTTCGTGGTGGAGCTGGCCCGCAACCTGGGTGATTTGCGCAGGCTGCTGCTCTGAACCATGGGCAGGGGCATGCTCTATCTGGGGGCGGCGCTGATGCTGGGCGTGTTGACCGCCTTCTTCAACCTGATGGTGGACCAGCGCAACAACCCCAACCGCCAGCTCCAGGGTGACTGGGGCGAGGGCTACCGGGAAGTGCGCCTCAAGCGCAATGCCGCCGGGCACTATGTGGCCAGTGGCCGCATCAACGGCCAGCCGGTGACCTTCCTGCTGGACACCGGCGCCACCGCCGTGGCCGTGCCCAAACGGCTGGCGGAACGGCTGGGCCTGCCGGTGGGCCCGGAAATCAGCATTCAAACCGCCAACGGCACCAGCCGGGGTTGGCTGACCCGCATCCCGCGGGTGGAGCTGGGCCCCATCCGCATGGAATCGGTGCGCGGCACCATCAGCGAAGGCATGGAAGGCGATCAGGTGCTGCTGGGCATGACTTTTCTCAAACATCTGCAACTGCGGCAACAGGGGGATGAACTGTTGCTGCGCCAGGCCACTGGAGCCACGCCATGAGCACAAAGACACTGCAAATTCCCGACCTGGGCGGTGCCGCCGAGGTTCAGGTCATTGAAATCCTGGTCCAGCCCGGCGAGCGGGTGGAAGCGGAACAGCCACTGATCACCCTGGAAGGGGACAAGGCCACCATGGACGTGCCCGCCGAGACGGCCGGTACCATCGGCAAGCTGCTGGTGCAGGTGGGTGACACGGTGGCCGAAGGCCAGCCCTTTGCCGAGCTGGAACCGGCCGAAAGCCAGCCGGAGCCGGTAGCCGACACCACGCCGGCCCACACCCCGGAGGAAGCGGCCGCCACGGCCGGGCCGGCGGCGGCAACGGCCACGGGCGATGCCCTGGAAGCGGCTGACCTGGTGGTCATCGGCGGCGGCCCCGGCGGCTATACCGCCGCCTTCCGTGCCGCCGACCTGGGGCTGAAGGTCACCCTGGTGGAAAAACACGAAACCCTGGGCGGGGTCTGCCTGAATGTGGGCTGCATTCCTTCCAAGGCCCTGCTGCATACCGCGCAGGTCATCCACGAGGCACAGGCCATGTCCGCCCACGGGGTACGCTTTGCCGCGCCGGAGATCGATCTGGACGGGGTGCGTGATTTCAAGAACGGCGTGGTGCGGCAGTTGACTGGCGGCCTGAAGCAACTGGCCAAACAGCGCCAGGTACGGGTTATCCGTGGCGAGGCCCGTTTTGCCGACAGCCATCAACTGGTTATCGATACCGTTGAGGGTACGCACACGCTGGCTTTCCGCCAATGCATCATCGCCGCCGGCTCGCGGGTGTTCAAGCTGCCGGGCCTGCCCTGGGATGACGAGCGGGTGATGGATTCCACCGACGCCCTGGCCCTGAAGACGGTGCCGGAACAGCTGCTGATCATCGGCGGTGGCATCATCGGCCTGGAAATGGCCACGGTCTATCAGGCCCTGGGCAGTGAAATCACCGTGGTGGAACTGGCCGACCAGATCATTCCCGGCGCGGATACCGACCTGATCCGCCCCCTGCAGAAAATGCTGCAGCAGCGGGGTGTGCGCATCCACACCGGGGTCAAGGTCACCGCCCTCAAGGCCGGCAAAAAGGGCCTGGAGGCCGAATTCGAAGGCCAGCAAGCACCGGAACGCAGCCTGTACGACCGTTGCCTGGTGGCCGTGGGCCGCCGTTCCAACGCCGACCGCCTCAATCTGGAAGCGGCCGGCCTGGCCGCCGACGAGCACGGCTTCATTCCCGTGGACGGGCAGATGCGCACCGTGCAGGCACACATTTTCGCCATCGGCGACATCATCGGCCAGCCCATGCTGGCCCACAAGGCCACCCACGAGGCCAAGGTGGCGGCGGAAGTGGCCGCCGGCCACAAGGCCGCGTTGGAAGCCCGGGTAATTCCCTCGGTGGCCTACACCGACCCGGAAGTGGCCTGGGTGGGTGTGAGCGAAACCCAGGCCAAAGCCGAGCAGATTCCCTATGAAAAGGCCGTCTTCCCCTGGGCCGCCAGTGGCCGGGCGCTGGGCCTGGCCCGGCCCGAAGGCTTCACCAAGTTGCTGTTCGACCCCGAAAGCCGGCGGGTCATCGGTGCCGGCATCATCGGGCCGGGAGCGGGTGATCTCATCAGCGAATGCGCCCTGGCCATCGAAATGGGTGCTGAAGGCGAGGACATCGGCCTGACCATCCACCCCCATCCCACCCTGGGCGAAACCGTGGCCATGGCCGCGGAACTGTTTACCGGCGCCATTACCGATCTCTTACCACCGAACAAAAGGAAATAACATGTCTGATTTGCCTCCCTGCCCGAAATGCGAATCCCCCTACACCTATCAGGACGGTCTGCTGCTGGTCTGCCCGGAATGCGCCCATGAATGGTCGCCGGGAGAAAGCGGCGAGGAAGAAGACGCCCTGGTGGTACACGATACCAATGGCAACCGCCTGCAGGACGGTGACAGCGTGGTGCTGATCAAGGACCTCAAGGTCAAGGGCAGCTCCACCACCCTGAAAATCGGTACCAAGGTGAGCAACATCCGCCTGTGCGAAGGAGACCACGATATCGACTGCAAGGTACCGGGTGTGGGCGCGATGAAGCTGAAATCCGAATTTGTCAAAAAGGCCTGAGTTTTTTCATCACTCAAGAAAATCGAGGAGTCATCATGAAAGTCAAACAGCTATGGCTGGCCGCCAGCTGCGGCCTGTGCCTTTGTGCCACAGTTCTGGCGAGTGAAAACCATCATGCCGCACACTGGGGTTATGAAGGCGATACCGGCCCGGCACACTGGGCCAGCCTGAATGAGGACTATGCCCTCTGTGGCCTGGGTCAAAACCAGTCACCGGTGAACCTGTCGGGCTTTGTGGAAGCGGACTTGCCCGCACTGGACATGCGCTATGGCACACCGGGTAAGGAAGTGGTCAATAACGGCCATACCATCCAGGTGAACATGGCTGCGGGTAGTGTGTTGCGGGTCGATGGCCAGGACTTTGCCCTCAAGCAGTTTCATTTCCATGCACCCAGTGAAAACCAGCTGAATGGGCAGTCCTTCCCCATGGAGGCCCATCTGGTCCATGCCGCCGCTGACGGACACCTGGCGGTGGTGGCAGTGTTTTTCAAGAAAGGGCAGGCCAACCCGGCTGTAGAAAAGGTGTGGCCCAATATGCCCACTAAGCCCGGCAAGCAGACTTTGGCGAAAACCGTGGATGTGAATGAACTGTTGCCAGCTTCCCGGGACTATTTTCGTTTCAACGGTTCATTGACTACACCTCCTTGTTCCGAGGGGGTGCGCTGGTTCGTGATGAAACAACCGGTGGAGGCATCTCCGGTACAAATCGAGCAGTTCAGGAAAGTGATGCACCATGCCAACAATCGCCCGGTACAGCCACTGAATGCAAGGGTGATCTTGCAATAAAACGGATTGTACCCGCATTAAAAACCCCGCCGCGGCGGGGTTTTTTGTAGCCGATATCCAGATTCAATAACCACCCTTGCGCTTGGTTTCCGGCAGGCCGGCAACCAGGGCGGCCTGCTTGGAAGGCCCCTTGGGGAAGTACTTGTACAGATCACGCTGACCTACCTTGGTGCCCCACTGCTTGCTCATGGCCTTGATGATGGTGCGGTCGTTGGGCTGGTTCTGGTTGTTGTTGAAATACTCGTCGCGCAGGTAGTTGATGATGTCCCAGGCCTTTTCATCCAGGGTGATGGCGTTTTCCTTGGCGATGACTTCCGCCAGGCCTTCGTCCCAGTCTTCCACATTTACCAGATAGCCGTTGGTATCGGTTTCGATGGTCTTGCCGTTGTACTCGTAAGCCATGTTGGTTCTCCAAATGCATTACAAAAGGGCTTTGCAGGCAGGTAGAAACACCCCGCAGTGGCGCTCAAGCCTAACAAAAACAGCCAGTTGGGCCGAATACCACATAGGGAATAAACCCCCGGTGCGTTGGGGCAGGCCACCTTGCGGGAAGGAATAGTATGATGGTGGCATTGCGAAACCGAGGGGCCACATGGAAATCATCACCACCGGCGAAGAAGTGTTGCAGGGGCAGATTGTCGATGGTAATGCCGCCTGGCTGGCCGAGCAGCTCAACAGCCACGGGCTGGATGTGCAACGGCGCACCACCGTGGGAGACCGGCTGGAAGACTTGGTGGCCGTTTTTCTCGAGGCGGCCGCGAGAAACCGGGTGGTGATCGTCAACGGTGGCCTGGGGCCCACTTCCGATGACCTGACCGCAGCCGCCGCAGCCCGCGCTGCCGGCCTGCCTCTGGTAGAACAACACGACTGGCTGGAACAGCTGCAGGCCCGCCTGAAACGGCAGGGCGGGGCATTGACCGAAGCCCATCGGCGACAGGCCCGCCTGCCCCGGGGTGCGGAAACCATCCCCAACCCGGTGGGTTCGGCCTGCGGTTTCTGGCTGGATATCGGCCCGGCGCTTTTCTGCTTTACCCCCGGCCCGCCGGTGGAGCTGAAACCCCTGTTCAGCCAGCATGTATTGCCCCGGTTGTTGCGTGAGTTTGGTGATGGCAGCCGCATCCTGCTGCACCGGTTGCAGGTCTTCGGTTGCCCGGAGTCCGCCGTGGCCGAGCAGGTCAAGGCGGTGGAACTGCCTCCATACACCCGTCTGGGCTATCGCCCGCATCTGCCCACGCTGGAGGTGAAAATCATCAGCCGGGGGCAAGGTGCGTCACTGGAAAACGGGCACCGGCAGGCGGTGGCGGCCATCCGCCAGGCCATCGGTGATTTCGTCTACGCGGAAAATGGCGATGACTTGCCTGCCGTGATTCACCGGGCCATGCAGGAACAGGGGCACAGCCTGGCGCTGGCCGAATCCTGCACCGCCGGCTGGGCGGCGGGTGAACTGGCACGGCAGGCAGGGGTTTCCGCCTGGTTGAAACAGGGCTGGGTGGTGTACAGTGCCGAAGCCAAGATCCAGTCACTGGGTGTGCCGGCAGCCACCATCGAAAGGCATGGCGTGATCTCCCGGCCGGTGGCCGAAGCCATGGCCCGGGGGGCGCGAACCCGGGCCGGCACCACCCTGGCCCTGGCCATCACCGGTCAGTCCGGCCCGGTGGATGCCAATGCAAGCGTGCCCGCTGGTATGGCCTGCATCGCCCTGGCCCACCCCGATGGCGTGATCTCCGCCGGCTGGCAACACCGCGACTTCGGCCGCAATGGCAACCGCAAGGTGCAGGTCTGGCTGTTGCTGGACCTACTGCGGCGCTATCTGAACGACTTGCCGTTGAACCCTGAGTATCGGGTAGTAAGCAAAATCTTCTGAATGGCCTGTCTTGAGTGAGTTTTTCCATCAAGGTTCATCCCTAACCATGCACAGTCCGGTAAACTCACGCAACGGGATAAACGGCCGGCAGGGAGGCCGGACCGGGCGTAGCGCCAAGGATGAAATGCCCCTGTAGTTTGGAAACCGGGATGATCGAGCAAGATTACCACTGCAACGAAGAGTTGCGGAAAACAAGCCGCCCATCCTATCCAGCTACCAGCACGGGTTTTGGGCGAGCGGTTTTTCGCAAATCGAGGCGCAGGGGGCAGATTGCGAGGGAGCGTACATAAAGTACGTGACCGAGCAAGATGCTACCTGCAACGAAGAGTTGCGGAAAACAAGCCGCCCATCCTATCCAGCTACCAGCACGGGTTTTGGGCGAGCGTTTTTTCGCAAATCGAGGCGCAGGGGCCAGATTGCGAGGGAGCGTACATAAAGTACGTGACCGAGCAAGATGCTACCTGCAACGAAGAGTTGCGGAAAACAAGCCGCCCAAAACCGCTCAAAACCGGTTGTAGATATCCTCCAACCGCTCAATATCATCCTCCCCCAGATAATCCCCACACTGCACTTCGATCAGTTCCAGCGGCTGGTCGCTGTTGTTGGCCAGCCGGTGCAGTTCGCCCATGGGCACGTAGACGGATTCGTTGGGGTGAACCTGGCGCTGTTCATCGCCGATGCGCACATCGGCAACGCCGCTGACCACGGTCCAGTGTTCGGAGCGGTGCTGGTGGCGTTGCAGGCTGAGAATGCCACCGGGCTTGACGGTGAGGCGCTTGACCTTGAAGCGTTCGGCATCCTGCAGCACGGTGAAGCTGCCCCAGGGGCGGAAGGTGGTCTTGTGGTGGACGGCGGCATCGTCTTCCCAGCCCTTGAGCTGATCCACCACCTGCTTGACATCCTGCACCCGGTTCTTGTGGGAGACCAGCACGCAGTCGCCGGTTTCGACGATGACCAAGTCTTGCACACCCACGGCGGCTACCAGGTGGTGGTCATCGGTCTGGATGTAGCAGTCGCGGCTGTCGATGGTGATGGTCTTGCCCAGCAGGCGGTTGCCGTTGTCGTCCTGTTCGGTCAGTTCGCTGATGGCCGTCCAGCTACCCACATCGCTCCAGTCGAAACCGGCGCGGACCACGGCGCGGTTTTCGGCCTTTTCCATCAGGGCGTAGTCGATGGAGATGTCCGGCACGGCGGCGAAGGTGTCGTGGTCGAGTTCCACCGGCACGCGCTCGCGGGCGGTGTTCTGCCAGCTGGCCCGGCAGGCCTGGTAGAGTTCAATGGCGTGTTGGCGGGCGGCATCCAGCAGCACATCGGCGCGAAAGCAGAACATGCCGGAGTTCCACTGGTAGTCGCCGGATTGCAGATAGGCCCGGGCGGTGGCCAGGTCGGGTTTTTCCACAAAGCATTCCACCCGCCGCGCCTGTTCGTTCAGGGCCTCGCCGGCGCGGATGTAGCCGAAGCCGGTTTCCGGCTGCAGGGGCGGGATGCCGAAGGTGACCAGCCAGCCTTCCTCGGCCAGGTCTTCGGCGGCTTCCACCGCATCCTCGAAGGCGGCGAGATCACGGATGAGGTGGTCGGCGGGCAGCACCAGCAGGGTGGCGTCGGAATCCCGTTCCAGCAGGGCCTGGGCCGCCATGAGTATGGCCGGGGCGGTGTTGCGGCCGCAGGGTTCCAGCAGGAAGTGCATCTTGTCGGGGTCGGCTTCCTCGCACCGGGCGTATTCGTCACGGGTGAGGAAGTAGTAGTCCCGGTTGGTGATGGTGAGCACTTCGCCGGTATCGGAAACCGCCAGCGCCCGCTGCAGGGTTTTCAGCGCCAGCGACTGGCCGTCGGCCAGTTTCATGAAGGGCTTGGGCCGGGCCCGGCGGGAAACGGGCCACAGGCGGGTGCCGGCGCCGCCGGAGAGAATCACGGGTATGATCATGTCGCTTGTCCTCGTTCAGCCAGTTCCTGCAGGCACCATTGCATGCCGCTTCGCCAGTCTGGCAGGTGGCAGCCGAACGCCCGCTGAATGGCCCGGTTGTCCAGCACCGACCAGGCCGGCCTTTGCGCCGGGGTGGGAAAGGCCGAGGAGGGAATGGCGTGGATTTCCGGCACACGCTCGATCAGCCCCAGCACCCGGGCCTGTTGCAGCAGGGCGCTGGCAAAGCCGTGCCAGCTGGTCTGGCCGCTGGCGGTGAGGTGCCACAGGCCCAGGCACGGGTCTTCGGGGTCGGCGCCTTCGGCCAGCCATTGTTGCAGGGCCTGGCTGGAAACCTGGGCAATCAGCCGCGCCCAGGTGGGGCTGCCGATCTGGTCATCCACCACCGAAAGCCGGTCGCGTTCACGCGCCAGGCGCAGCATGGTCAGCAGGAAATTGCGCCCCCGGCTGGCATAGACCCAGGCGGTACGGAAGATCAGGTGCGGGCAGCCGGCCTGTTGCAGGGCTTCTTCCCCGGCCCGCTTGCTCTGGCCGTAGACCCCCAGGGGCGCGGTGGGCCGGCTTTCATCCAGCGGCTGCCGGCTGCGGCCATCGAAAACATAGTCGGTGGAATAGTGCAGCAGCAGCGCGTCGTGTTCGGCGGCCCAGCGGGCCAGTTGTTCCGGCAGGCCGGCATTGAGCCGCCAGCAGGCTTCGGGGTTTTCCTCGGCGGCATCCACCGCGGTCCAGGCGGCGGCATTGGCGATGATTTGCGGGCGGTAGTCGGCCAGCAGGGCTTGCACGGCATCGGCATCGGCGAGATCCACGGCCTTGCCCCCCGGCAGGGGCCGGCGAGCCGTGGCCAGCAACGGGCCGGTGGCCTGCAGGCAGCGCAGCAGTTCATGGCCCACCTGGCCGGTGGCGCCCAGCAAGAGGATGCGCGGGGCTTCAGGCATCATTCCGGCAGGTCGTTGCGCGACAAGGCCGCCAGCCGCGGGGCCTTGCGGTCTTTTTCCGACAGCTCCGGCTCCCCATCCAGCGGCCACTGGATGGCGATGCTTTCGTCATTCCAGGCGATGGCGCGGTCGGCCTCGGCATCGTAGGGGCGGGTACAGCCATAGGCGAACAGGGCGGTGTCGGAGACCACGCAGAAGCCGTGGGCAAAGCCTTCGGGTATCCAGAACTGGCGGGGCTCGCCGGCATCCAGCCAGACACCGGTCCAGCGGCCGAAGTGGGGGGAGTCGGGGCGGATATCCACCGCCACGTCGAAGACCCGCCCTTCCAGCACCTGTACCAGCTTGCCCTGCGGGTTGGGGTGCTGGTAGTGCAAGCCGCGCAACACGCCCTTGCGCGAGCGGGAGAGGTTGCATTGCACCAGTTCGAAATCCAGCCCGGTTTCGGCATAGCGGGCCCGGTTCCAGGTTTCCATGAAAAAGCCGCGTTCATCGCCGTAGACATCCGGTTCGATGATCAGGGTGCCGGGCAGGTCGGTGGGGGTGGTTTTCATGGGGTCTGCTCCAGTTCCACCAGGTCGCGCAGGTAGCGGCCGTATTCGTTCTTGTGCATTTCCGCCGCCAGGCGCAGCACCTGTTCACGGTCGATCCAGCCCTGTTGCCAGGCGATTTCTTCCGGGCAGGCCACCTTGAGGCCCTGGCGCGACTGGATGGTTTCGATAAAGACACCGGCCTGGATCAGGGATTCGTGGGTGCCGGTATCCAGCCAGGCCACGCCACGGGACAGCCGTTCCAGATGCAGCTGCTGCTGTTGCAGGTAGCGGATGTTGAGATCGGTGATTTCCAGCTCGCCACGGGCCGAGGGCTGTAGATCACGGGCCAGGTCACAGACCTGTTCATCATAGAAGTACAGCCCGGTGACCGCGTAGTGGCTGCGCGGCTGCCGCGGTTTTTCTTCCAGCCCCACCACCTGGCCGTTGTCGTCGAATTCGGCCACGCCATAGCGTTCCGGGTCTTTCACCCAGTAACCAAAGACGGTGGCGCCGGCAGGCCGGGCCATGGCGCGCTGCAGGCTCTGCCGCAGGCCGCCGCCGTAGAAGATGTTGTCGCCGAGTATCAGGCAGGCCGGGCCACCATCGAGAAAGTTTTCGCCGATTTGAAAGGCCTGGGCCAGGCCGTCCGGGCTGGGCTGGATGGCGTAGTGCAGGTTCAGCCCCCACTGGTGGCCGTCACCCAGCAGGCGCTGGAAGGCTTCCTGATCCTGCGGGGTGGTGATCAGCAGAATGTCGCGCATGCCGGCCAGCATCAGGGTGGTCAGCGGGTAGAAGATCATCGGCTTGTCGTAAACCGGCAACAGCTGCTTGCTCACCGAACGGGTGATGGGATAGAGGCGGGTGCCGGAACCACCGGCCAGGATAATGCCCTTGCGTGTCTTCATGTGCCGGTTCCCAGTCTTTCGCCACCGTATTGTCCCTGGGTGACGGCCCGCACCCAGGCGCTGTTGTCCAGATACCACTGTACCGTGCGGCGCAGGCCGGAATCGAAACTTTCCTGTGGCTGCCAGCCCAGCTCCCGCCGGATCTTGCCGGCGTCGATGGCATAGCGCAGGTCGTGGCCGGGGCGGTCTTCCACGAAGGTGATCAGCCGTTCATGGGGCCGGCCTTGCGCGTCGGGTCGTAATTCGTCCAGGATGGCACAGAGGCTGCGCACCACCTCGATGTTCTGCCGTTCCGCGTTGCCGCCAATGTTGTAGACCTCGCCGGGCCGGCCGGCTTCCAGTACCCGCATGATGGCACGCACATGGTCTTCCACATACAGCCAGTCACGTACATTCTCACCCGTGCCGTAGACGGGTACCGTCTGGCCGGCGAGAATCTTGTGGATGACCAGGGGAATCAGCTTTTCCGGGTACTGGTAGGGGCCATAGTTGTTGGAACAGTTGGTGGTCAGCACCGGCAGGCCGTAGGTGTGGTGCCAGGCGCGTACCAGATGG
>JALWTZ010000330.1 GCA_026993285.1 Lysobacterales bacterium
CCTTGCTTTCCTGTTGAAGAATACGTGCGCGCACGCTTTGCAACAGGGCCACACCGAAATGAAACTTGGTGGCCACCGTCATGATCAACAGGGCCTTGAGCATGCTGGGGTGCATGTGGGATTCACCGGAAAACAGCTTCACGGTTGCTCCCTGGTGCAGGGTGTTCCACCACACCACCGAATAATGGATGATGGGCAGGTTGACCACACCCACCAGTGCCAGCAACGCGGCGGCCCGGGCGGCCTTGCGCCGGTCTTCTATGGCGGCGTACAGGCCCATCACGCCCAGATAGAGAAACAGCAGAAACAGTTCGGAAGTCAGGCGCGCATCCCATTCCCACCAGGTGCCCCACATGGGCTTGCCCCACAGGGAACCGGTCACCAGGGTGACAAAGGTATAGGCGGCACCGATGGGTGCACAGGCAATGGCCACCATCTCGGCCACTTTCATCCGCCAGACCAGGGCAATCAGGCCGCTGATGGCCATCAGCACATAGATGAACAGCCCCATCCAGGCAGAAGGCACATGCACATAGAGAATGCGATAGCTTTCCCCTTGCTGGTAATCCGTGGGTGCCACCATCAGGCTCTGATACAAGCCCCAGGCTAGGGTAATGACCATGGCCACAAACAGCCAGGGAATCAAAGCCCCGGAAAAACGGTAGAAGGTCCTCGGCGAACCCAGTTGATGGAACCAGCGTTTCAGTGTTTTCCACATAATCTGCTCACGGCAATTCTTGGCCTGTCAACTCAGGGAAATTTTCAGTGCCCAGGCCGCAGTCAATGGTGCCAGGGTCAGGGCAAACAACAGCATGGCCGCCAGAATCAGCAACGGGCCGGCCGGTGACATGCCGGCAATGGCGTTTTCTACCGCTGCCGTGCCAAAAATCAGCACTGGCACATACAGGGGCAGCACCAACAGGGAAAGCAGCATGCCCCCCTTGCGTATGCCCACGGTCAGGGCAACACCTACACTCCCGATCAGACTGAGCACCGGAGTGCCCAGGGCCAGCGATTGTATCAGAACCACCAGCCCGGCCTGTGGCAAGTGCATCAGTATGGCCAGCAGTGGCGCCAGCAATACCAAAGGCAGTCCCGTGACCAACCAGTGCGTAATGACCTTGCCCAGCACGATCCATGACAACGGTGTTTGTGAAACAAACATCTGTTCCATGGAGCCGTCTTCCACATCGCTGCGAAAGATCAGGTCCAGGCTGAGCATGGTCGCCAGCAAAGCCGCCACCCATACGGTCCCGGAAGCAATGCGTGCCAGCAATTTGCCCTCTGGTCCCACTCCCAGCGGAAACAGGGCGATCACCAGAATGAGGAAAAATACCGGGTTCAGCAGCTCTCCCCGTGAACGCCAGGCCAGACGCAAATCTCTCTGGATCAGTGACCACAGGATACGCAACAGGTTCATGAACTATCCCCTTTGCTCTCGCCAAGGCGAAGAATATCCATGTGCGAATATTCCAGTGGAAAGGTGCCATGGCTGGTGGTCATCAGCATGCCATCCCGTTGCAAATGTTCTCGCATCAGCGTATTGACCAGTGCGATCCCTTGCCCGTCCAGATTGGCAAAGGGTTCGTCCATCAACCACAATCGTGCGGGGTGTAACAACATTGCGGCCAGAGCCAGCCGCTTGCGTTGCCCGGCGGACAAGGCACGTCCCAGGTTGTCTTCCCAGCCCCAAAGGCCCACTCGTTGCAATGTCGGTTCGATTTGTCCGGGATCACTTTCGTGCAAGGCCACCAGAAAACGGAGATTTTCCAAAACCGTCAAATCATCCTTGAAGCCCGCCTTGTGCCCGGCGTAGGCCAGAGGCAGATATTCGTGAAAGTCGCGGATCGGAAGTGTCTGGTCTGCCACTTCGACAAAGCCTTCTGCCATGTCTAGGAAACCGGCCACCACACGGAGTAATGTGGTTTTTCCGCTGCCATTCTGGCCTTCGATCACCAGCATGCGCCCGGGCTCCAGGCTGAAGTTCAGCCGACCGAATACCGATTCATCATCCCGTTCATAGCAGATTTGCCGGAAGTGATAACTGTTCAACCGCTTGTCTCGTCTGGAGCTGGAGTGCGAATGGTAATGCCTTTTGCCATGCCTGTCTTGTCTTCAGTCAGCTTTTGGACGGGTTCAGCCAGTAGAGTTCGGCGGGCCGGTCGCGACCACCCAGCAAAACGGCCCGCTGGCCGAAGCGCCGCCCCAGTTTGAAGACCGGTTCCAGGTGGTCGGTGATCACCCAGTATCCGGCTTCTACCGGCCAGTCATTCTGCCTGCTGCCGGACCAGGCCGGGCCAAAGGGAGATTTGATGGAAAGGATGCATTGTTGCAAGATCAGGTTACGCCAGCGGTTTTTCTGTACGTCACAACGGGCACTGCCCGGATTGGCGGCGGTGATCCACACCCAGCACCCGCCCTTGTCCGTCAAGAATGGTTGCAACAATTGCAGACACTGACCGGGATGAATCCGCTCGCTCCGGCCATTCCACCAGAAGTAATACCAGGCCGCCCGATAGGCAGGTTCCAGAGGGTTGTTCATCCGGGTCATGCTACCATTGAATGCATACTGTTCAGGAGTTGCCATGTCTCGTTACGACTATGATCTCTATGTCATCGGTGCCGGTTCCGGTGGCGTGCGCGCCAGCCGCATTGCCGCCGGCCATGGCGCGCGGGTGGCCATCTGTGAAGACAGCCGGGTAGGGGGCACCTGTGTGATTCGCGGCTGCGTGCCGAAAAAACTGATGAGCTACGCCGCGCATTATGCCGAGGATTTCGAGGATGCCACTGGCTTTGGCTGGCAGGTGGGGGCAGTACAGTTTGACTGGCCCGCCTTTCTGCAACGCAAGAATGCCGAAATCGACCGTCTGAACCGTATCTATCTGCAATTGCTGGCCAATAGTGGTGTGACCCTGTACGAGGGACGAGGGCAGCTGGTCGATGCGCATACTGTCGAAGTCAATGGAAAGCGATATACAGCCGAAAAAATTCTCATTGCGGTGGGTGGCCGACCCGTCAAACCCGATTTCCCCGGTCACGAACACACCCTGACATCCGACGATATTTTTTACATAGAAACCTTGCCTCAGCGCATGGTGGTCATCGGTGGTGGCTATATTGCGGTTGAGTTTGCCGGCATTTTCAATGCCCTTGGCTCTGAGGTGCACCTGCTTTACCGGGGCGAACAAATCCTGCGTGGATTCGATGCCGATGTGCGTCGGGTACTGGCACGGGAAATGGCGGCCAAAGGAGTACACATCCACTTGCATACCGAGGTTCAAAGTGTAGACAAGAATGGTGAAGCTCTCCATGTTCACTTGAACACGGGCGAGAGCCTGAGCGTGGATACGGTGCTCTGTGCTACCGGACGAACACCTAGAACAGAAGAACTGGGGCTGGACAGGGCCGGTGTGTATGTCAACGAAAAGGGCGAGATTCCGGTGGATCACAATTCCCGAACCAATGTGGCCAACATCTTTGCCGTTGGGGATGTGACCGGACGCATTGCCCTCACGCCGGTAGCCATCAAGGAAGGCCATGCCTTTGCCGACACCCAGTTTGGCAGCAACCCCTGGTGTCCGAATCACGAAAATGTACCTTCCGCAGTATTTTCCCAGCCACCAGTGGCCTCGGTGGGATTGACGGAAGGGGAGGCCCATACCCTGAGCGAATCACTGGATGTGTACATTTCCGAGTTTCGCCCGATGAAGCACACGTTGAGCGGACGTGAGGAAAAAACCCTGATGAAGTTGATCGTTTGCCATGACAGCGACCGCGTGCTGGGCTGCCACATGGTGGGGCCGGACGCGCCGGAGATCATCCAGGGCGTGGCCATTGCCATCCAGTGTGGTGCCACCAAGGCCCAGTTCGATGCCACCGTGGGCATACACCCGACGGCAGCCGAAGAACTGGTCACCATGCGTACCCCCACCCGCAGCGGGCACTAGCCCGAAGATGCTTCCCGAGGGCGTTATGAAACGGCAGATCCTGTTCATATCCGACGGCACCGGCATCACCGCAGAAACGCTGGGTCACAGCCTGATGACCCAGTTTCCTGGCGTGGATTTCGAAGAAAGGCGTTATGCCTTTATCGACACGGCGGAGAAAGCGGAAGAACTCCGACAGCAATTGCTGCAGCAGCCAGGTGATGACCGTTTGATTTTACTTACCGTGGCCAACCAGGATATTCGCAAGACACTGCTGGATCTGCCAGGTCAGGTACTCGATATCTTTTCCTTTGCGGTCAGCTGGATGTCCAAGGCCCTGGGGCAGGCACCAGAGCAGCATGTAGGCCATGCACACGGCATGGTAGACCCCAAGGCCTATCAGCGGCGTATCGATGCCATCAACTATGCCCTGACCTTCGATGACGGCCTGGGGCGGGACTACGCGGAAGCGGATGTAATTCTGGTCGGCGTCTCCCGCTCCGGGAAAACACCCACCTGCCTGTATCTGGCCTTGCATTTTGGCGTCAAGGCAGCGAATTACCCACTGACGGAAAATGATTTTGACTCCATGAACCTGCCATCCATGCTGGCCCCGTGGAAAGACAAGCTCTTTGGCCTTTCCATTGATCCGTTCCGCCTGGCGCAGATTCGCGAGGCACGCAAACCCGGTTCCAGCTATGCCAAGCTCAACACCTGTCGTATGGAAGTGCAGTTTGCCGAACGCCTGTTCAAGCGCTATCGCATTCCCTTTCTCAACACCACCGAAACTTCCATTGAAGAAATCAGTGCAAAAATCCTTTCTGTGTTGAAGCTGGAAAAGCCCCTGTACTGATGAAAGGCACCGATGTCACCACAGCCATACGCGAAGCCCGGGAACCCAGTTTCAAGGCCCTGATGCTGGTCTACGAACTGCTCTATCTCAAATTGGAGCACTTGCTGGGGCAAGAAAAGCCTGCGGGAGTACGGGTTTCATGCCCCGCGGGAGCACAGCCCATCTATCATGAAAGGCTGGAAACACATCCCTATGTTACGGTGGAGCATCTTAGCTACCGTTTCCCCGCGCATGATACGGCACAACAAGAGCCGGATGCGGTAATCAAGCGCTATCACGATGCACACACCGCCGAGCTGCTTTCCTGTGTGCCTGATCAGCATGTGGCCCGGTTCTGCCATCCGGATACCGCCATGGGTGCGGCATTGAAAGGACGCTGGCAAATGAACCGCTTCCTGCTGAAGTGGTGTGATTACCTGCTGGATCAGGGACATGGCTGGCAAACCTTTGAACTGGTGGACAAGACAGGCGCCGGGGAATGATTTTTCTTCCCGACAGGGCTTGCCAAGAAAAAAAAAGTGGGTAAAATGCGCGGCTCTTCGGTCGTGGCCGACCGGAGGCGGATTCGAAACCCGCCTGAATCACAGGCATGACTTGACAACCAGCAGACGAGTCATTAAAGTTTCGCATCCCTTTTGGGGCTATAGCTCAGCTGGGAGAGCGCTACAATGGCATTGTAGAGGTCGGCGGTTCGATCCCGCCTAGCTCCACCAGTTTCGAAGGTTTTGTCCCCTTCGTCTAGAGGCCTAGGACACCGCCCTTTCACGGCGGTAACAGGGGTTCGACTCCCCTAGGGGACGCCAACATGAAGGCTCTGGTTTCGGCCAGAGCCTTTTTTATAGGCTGGTATGCCAATCCATGTTGCATTACCATGTTCATGGTACGGTTTTCTGGAGCCATCCACTTGCTACGCAAGGCTTTTTCTTTAGGTTTCGGACTGTGTCTGCTCAGTTGGGCATTCACCACGCAGGCCCGCGAACCCATAGAAGCGATTCCTCTTTCAGTCGATCTCGACCTGGATAAGGCCCGTTTGGGCTATCAGCTCTATATCGATCAGCGTCTTTCCAGAGATCGTACAATCTCATGCAACAGCTGTCATGATCTCTATAACGGTGGCGTTGACCACCGTAAGGTTTCCATTGGTGTGGAAGGTGCAAGTGGACTGGTCAATGCACCGACCACCTGGAATGCTGTATTCAACTTTCGCCAATTCTGGAATGGGAGGGCGAAAAATTTGCGCGAGCAGGCCGCCGGGCCAGTACACAACCCAGTCGAGATGGACATGAACGCGGCCGAAGTGCGACATAGACTATCGGAATCCGCCGAATATCGTGCACAATTCAGCAAGATCTATGATGCGCCACCCAATCTGGATGATGCCTTGGATGCCATTGCTGAGTTTGAGAAAGGACTGATCACGCCCAACGCACCCTTCGATCAGTATCTCCGAGGTGAAACAGTATTGCCACGAAAGGCGCTTCAGGGTTATCGCCTGTTCAAGACCCTGGGCTGCATTACCTGTCACAATGGCATCAATGTGGGTGGAAATTCCTACCAGTACCTTGGTGTGGTGATTCCTGTGGAGCAAAAAAAGGGTACCAAAGCTGACCGTTATGCCGTGACTGGTCGCCGCTTCGATCGCAATCGCTATAAGGTGCCAACCTTGCGTAATGTATCCCGAACAGAACCTTATTTTCATGATGCATCAGCAGCCACTCTGGATGAAGCCATTAGGGTAATGGCCTATCACAATTTAGGTTATCTGATTGAAGAGGAAGAAGTGGAGAAAATCAAAGCCTTCCTGCACAGCCTGAATGGGGAAACACCCTGGATTCTGAAAACACTTTTCCCGGGCAGGGATATCCAGCCGTGAAACAAAAATCCGTACTACCGCTAATTATCCTTGGTACGATAGTACTTTTCTCCTTTGTCCTCACAGACTGGCTGGTTCGAGAACAGGCAAACCACGCCAACAATCTACATAGTCTCTTTCAACAAACCCGAATCCATTGGCTGCAACTGGAAAAAACCCTTTTGGCCGAGAATGCTGCCCTGTACAGCGATTATGGTGATAGCCAGCAATGGATACGGCAATTACAGCAGGATTTGGCAATTTTCAACAATACATTACCAGAGCAAGCCTCAGCACAAAATGCACTTCAGCGCCTGAAGGGGGATTTGGCCGCCACTGAAGAACGAGTAGAGCATTTTCACACCCAACTGGCCATGATCAAGAACTCCACCCAGCAACTACCTCGCTTGTTATCCCGTTATCTGACCCATCATCCACACGGCGAACCTTCACAGACGCCACATCATGAAACCGATCGTCAATATCTGGCCATGCTTTCCCGTGCAGTGAGTGAGGTGGTATTGGCCAAGACCAGTGGTGATCTGGATCTGGCTCCCTCACTCAAGTCACTGATAGACAAAATGCATCAACAACCCCCGCCCTCCTCAATGGACACACCATTCCATCAGCTCTTTTTGCGTCATCTGGAAGTGATCTATCGCACATTGCCCGGTTTCCTACTGACTTTGGAGAACATTCAGAAACTGCCATTTCTTGATCATCTGGATATATTGCTTTCACGCACAGAACAGGCACAACGCAAGCAACTGGCATGGATCAGTACCTTGCATGGACTGCTGGCTGCTATCTTTCTGCTGTTGCTGATCTATGCGGGCTGGTTGCTGATACGCATGCAGAAAGAAAACCGGCGGCTTGAAGCGGCAAGGGAGGCACTGGATATTGCCGTCATTTCCGACACGCTGACCGGCTTGCCCAATCGACTGGCCTGGTCGCAACAAGGTGACGATGCCCAGGCCGTGTTGCTGATGAACGTGGATCGTTTCAAGCATATCAACGATTTTTACGGCAGCAATGCCGGGGATCAGATCCTGATTCAGCTCACGCGGCTACTCATCAGTCAGTTGGATGGCCAACTGGCAGGGCGGCTCTATCGGGTAGGCGGTGATGATTTCGCCCTGCGGCTGCCCAAAGACCATCCGGAATCTCCTACGGAACTGGCCAAGCGATTGCTTTTTGCCATTGAGCACCATGATTTCAGTTTCGAGGGCCGCCCGGTGCGCTTGTCGGTGAGTATTGGAATCAGTGAACATGCACCGTTACTGGAGACGGCCGACCTTGCGCTGAAATCCGTGAAGAGGAAACGCACTCGCATTCAGGTCTATCAGGCGGATGAAGGGCTGGAGAAAGCCGTTGAACATAACCTGCACATGGTGGATGTCATTCTCAAGGCCCTGGAAGACGATTGCGTGGTTCCCTGGTTTCAACCCCTTTTGAACAACCACACTGGCAGGGTGGACCGTTATGAATGCCTGATGCGAATCGAAATGCCGGATGGCACCGTGCTCACACCCTGGCAGTTTCTTCCAGTGGCACAGGAAGCGCGGCTCCAGGGGCAAATGAGCCGTGCGCTTTTCCGTCAGGCCCTGCGATACATGAACAGGACCTCGGCCGGGTTTTCCCTCAATCTGTCCATGAGTGACATGGAGGACGAAGCGCTGGTCAAGCTGTTTTCCCAAACCTTTTCCAAACAACCAGCGCTGGCTCGTCGCATCACCATTGAAATTCTGGAAACCGAAGATGTGCAGGACAACCGCAAGGTAGAGCGTTTTCTGCAACACATGCGGGATCTGGGCTGCACGCTGGCCATTGATGACTTTGGCAGTGGTTATTCCAACCTCAGTCAATTACTCAAACTGGGCGTTGATCAATTGAAAATCGATGCTTCACTGATACGCAATCTGGACAGCAGCCCGCAGTCTCTGGCCACGGTACGCGCCATTCTCGAGTTCGCTCGTGCCGCTCAGGTCAAAACCGTGGTCGCCGAGCATGTTTCTTCCCACCAGATCCAGCGTATCGTGCACGAACTGGGCATCGACTATTCTCAAGGCTATTGGGTTGGGAAACCCGAACCCGAGTTGCTTCCGGAAGAACTGTTGCAGGCCGAGAAGCTGCAAACCGAGTAGGGTACAATTCCGCTTTTTCCTGCCACCAACTTCATGAAAAACACTTATCCACACTGGCAGTCCGGGCTGCTTTATGCCTTGTTGGCCTATACCCTCTGGGGCCTGCTGCCCGTTTTGTTCAAGTGGATGGAAGGCTTTTCCGTGTGGGTCATACTGGTTCACCGGATAATCTGGACGGCCGTATTTACCGGGCTGTTGATCGCGCTGGGCCGTTCATGGCCTACCTTGAAGGCGCTCTGTGTACGAAACAATCTTCGATGGCTGGCCCTGAGCAGTGTGCTGATCGGCTTTAACTGGCTGCTGTTTGTCTGGGCTGTGGATCAATCCCGCATCCTGGAAACCAGCCTGGGATACTACATCACGCCGCTGATCAATGTGTTGCTGGGCATGTTGTTTCTGGGTGAAAAAATACATGGCAAGGAATGGCTGGCATTGATGTTGGCATTCCTGGGTACAGGCTGGCTGGTGCTCAATCATGGCAGTCTGCCGTGGGTTTCCCTTTCCCTGGCCATTACCTTCGGTTTTTATGGTCTGGTACGCAAGCACCTGGCCGTCAGCGCCCTGCACGGGTTGTTTCTGGAAACCCTGTTCATGCTGCCTCTTGCCCTGCTGGCCCTCCCATGGGTGGATGGCGGCAGTGCTCACGGGTTTTTGCAGGGCAGCTGGCTGGAACGCAACCAGCTCATGTTGTTGGGCGTGGTCACAACCATTCCCTTGACCGCCTTTGCCGCAGCCACTCGCCGACTGCCCCTGGCCACCGTGGGCATGGTGCAATACCTGGCACCCACACTCAGCCTGTTGCTGGCCGTGTTCGTCTATGGCGAGCCGTTTACTCCGGCCCACAAGGTGAGTTTCATGCTGATCTGGGCCGGCCTGGCCGTATACAGCTTCAGCCTGTGGCAGCGCAGCCGAACAGTAGTTGAAATGATTGAATAAACAATCATATAGAGTAAAAACTTAATCTATTGCATTAAAAAGCCCGGCGGTTGCCGGGCCTTGAAGTACTGAAACAGGCCGCTCAGCGCAGGTTCTCGAAAATGCCAGCCGCACCCATGCCGGTACCGATGCACATGGTCACCATGCCATAACGGCCACCGGTACGGGCTAGCCCGTGCAACAGGGTGGCGGAGCGGATGGCGCCGGTTGCCCCCAGCGGATGCCCGAGGGCGATGGCGCCACCCAGCGGGTTGACCTTGTCCTCGTCCAGCTCCAACTGGCGAATCACCGCCAGTGACTGGGCGGCAAAGGCCTCGTTCAGTTCGATCCAGTCCAGATCCGCTTGAGACAACCCGGCCTGCTTGAGCGCACGGGGAATGGCCTCCACCGGCCCGATACCCATGATCTCCGGCGGCACACCGGCCACGCTGAAGGACACGAAGCGCGCCAGGGGTTCCAGATTGTGCGCCTTGAGCACTTTTTCGGACACCAGAAGCAGGGCACCGGCACCGTCGGAAGTCTGCGAGCTGTTGCCGGCCGTGACCGAACCGCGCGCATCAAAGGCCGGGCGCAGGCGGGCCAGTTTTTCCAGCGAGGTATCCGCCCGCGGGCCTTCATCCACGGCAGGTGTACTTTCCTGAATGCGCACCGTGCCGTTTTGCAAATCCGGCAGGCTGTGCCGCACGGTATAGGGGAGGGTTTCGGCCTGAAAATGACCGGCTTCGATGGCGGCCAGTGCCCGCTGGTGGCTGCGCAGGGCGAAGGCGTCCTGATCTTCCCGGCTCACCTGCCATTTTTGCGCTACCTTTTCGGCGGTGATGCCCATGCCGTAGGCGATGGCCACATTTTCATCGGTGAAGATGGCCGGATTGGTGGCCAGCTTGTTACCCATCATGGGCACCATGCTCATGGATTCGGTACCACAGGCAATCATCACATCGGCTTCGCCCAGCCGAATGCGGTCGGCGGCCATGGCCACCGCCTGCAGCCCGGAAGAGCAGAAGCGGTTGATGGTTACCCCGGGGACCTGATCGGGCAGGCCGGCCAGCAGGGTGGAAACCCGGGCCACATTGATGCCCTGTTCGGCTTCCGGCATGGCGCAGCCGGCGATGACATCACCGATCTGCTGCGGGTCCAGCCAGGGGTTGGCTTCCACAACACCGCGAATGACATGGGCCAGCAGGTCATCGGGGCGGGTGTGGCGGTAGAAACCTTTTTTTGCCTTGCCCACCGGTGTGCGCAGGGCCGAGACGATATAGGCTTGTTGAATGTGCATGCTCGTTTCCTCTCAGTGACGCTTCAGTTACGCCATCAATTTCGCAGGGGCTTGCCGGTTTTCAGCATGTGGGCGATGCGTTCCTGGGTCTTGGGCATTTGCGCCAGTTCCACAAAATGCTTGCGTTCCAGATCCAGCAGCCAGGTTTCATCCACCCGTTCGCCGGCTTCCACCTCACCGCCGCAGATGACCTCGGCAATGCGGCTGCCGATTTCAAAATCATGCTCGGAGATGAAATGGCCTTCCAGCATGTTCACCAGCACCAGTTTCAGATTGGCAATGCCGGTTTTGCCGGCCACCCGGATGTGACGGTCGGGCAGGGGCGGGGTATAGCCGGCCTCCGCCAGAAACAGCCCCTGTTGCCGGGCCACATGCAGCACTTCATGCGGGTGGAAAACCACCTTGCTGCACGCGCCCAGAAAACCCAAGTCGATGGCTTCCAGGGCGGAACCGGCCACCTTGCCCATGGCCACGGTTTCAAACCAGCGCTGCAGGAAGGGGAAGGGATCCACATTCTCGGGCAGGGCGGAGAGACGGCGGGCAATCTCCTTCAGGCCGCCACCGGCCGGCAGCAGGCCCACACCCACTTCCACCAGGCCGATATAGGTTTCCAGCGCCGCCACCACCCGGTCACAATGCATGGTGAACTCACAACCCCCGCCCAAGGCCAGGCCACGGGGCGCGGAAACCACCGGAATACTGCTGTAGCGCAGGCGCTGGCTGGTTTGCTGGAAGCGGTCCACCATGTCGGTGAAGGCCTCGATCTCACCCGCCTGCAGGGCGGCCAGGGCGCCGGAAAGGTCGGCTCCGGCACTGAACGGCTCCTCGGTTTGCCACAGAATCAGCGTCTTGAAGTCTTGTTCGGCCACATTCACCGCCTGGTGGATGCTGTCCAGTACCTCGCGGCTGATGGTGTGCATTTTGGTCTTGAAGCTCAGTACCGCGGCGCCGTCGCCCTCATGCCACAGGCGTACCGCATCGTTTTCGAACACGGTTTCGCCATAGCTGTAGCGCTCGGAGATCAGCGGGTCGGGGTAGGGCTGGCGGCGATAGACCGGCAGGCTGCTGCGGTCAATAAACTGTTGCCTGGCCGGGCTGTAACTGCCGTCGGGCGCATGGGGGCCGTGCTCCAGCGCCATCACCCAGTCAGGCAGCGGCGTGGCGGCCATGGTCTTGCCCGCCTCGATGTCCTCGCCAATCCAGCCGGCGACCGTCTTCCAGCCAGCGGCCTGCCACAATTCGAAAGGCCCCAGTTTCCAGCCATAGCCCCAGCGAATGGCGAAATCCAGATCGCGCGCGGTATCGGCAATGGCTTCCAGCTGGCAGGCACAGTAATGGAACAGGTCGCGGAAGCAGGCCCAGAGAAATTGCGCCTGCGGGTGGTCACTGGCCCGCAGGGCGGCCATCTGTTCCGCCGGTGTGTCCAGTTTCAGCATGGCCTTGACCTCATCGGCCACACCCTTGCCGGAGGGGCGGTAATCACCTTTTTCCAGGTCCAGCACCTCAATGGTCTTGCCCTGCTTGCGGTAGATACCGCAGCGGGTTTTCTGGCCCAGGGCACCGGCATCGATCAGTTTTTGCAGCCAGCCGGGTACCTGGAAGTAGTCATGCCAGGGATCGTCAGGCAGGGTGGCCGACATGGTGTGGATTACATGGGCCATGGTATCCAGCCCCACCACGTCCGCCGTGCGATAAGTGGCGCTCTTGGGGCGGCCGATGCGTGTACCGGTCAACGCGTCCACTTCATCGAAACTCAAGCCAAACCGGGCCGTGTGGTGCATGGTGGCCAGAATGGAGAACACACCGATGCGGTTGCCGATGAAGTTGGGCGTATCCTTGGCGCGCACGATACCCTTGCCCATGCGGGTAGTGAGGAAGGTTTCCAGCGCGTCCAGCATGGTCGGATCGGTTTTTTGCGTGGGAATCAGTTCCACCAGATGCATATAGCGCGGTGGGTTGAAAAAGTGCACGCCGCAGAAGCGGGCTTGCAGGTCATCCGGCAGGGCATCGGCCATTTTCTGGATGGATAGCCCGGAGGTGTTGCTGGCCAGCCAGGTGCCCTCACCCAGATGGGGGGTGATCTTGTGGAACAGATCCAGCTTCCATTCCATCTTTTCGGCAATGGCTTCGATGACCAGATCACAATCGGCCAGGGCTGGCAAATGCTCTTCGTAGTTGGCCGGTTCAATGTGACGTAGTGCGGCTGGATGCGCCAGTGGTGGCGGTTTCAACTTCTTCAGGCCGGCCACTGCCTTGCGTGCGGCGGCGCTCTTGTCCGTGCCTTCATTGGCCGGCAGTTCAAACAACAGGGTTTCCAGGCCGGCATTGGCCATGTGCGCGGCAATTTGCGCGCCCATGACGCCCGCGCCCAGAACGGCGACCTTGCGAATGCTTTTCATGGCTTCTCCTGAGTTGTCAGTGTGCAGACAGGCGGTATCAAACAAACCATACTCTACCGTATAGTTTGAGCCGGGCCAAGTGTTCCTGAGCCACCTGCCATGAAAACCATCCGATTACCGGGTATTCTAAGCCGTGTTTACAGAGCGAAGACTATTCGAAAGGAGCGTCTTTCCCAGCAAGCCTTGCAGCCATTTGCTGAAGAATTTTCGTTTGTTCAATAGCTTCCTTGCGAATCCGGAATACCGCAAAGGGGACAATCACCCACAGTACAAAGAACAATAGTGCCGGGATGAGGTAAAAAAGAAATAATCCGCCCAGTAGAAAGGGGTTTCCATTCATGTCGATTTCCTTTTGCGTGGGTGAAGCCAGATCGCTTCATGTTAGCAAGCTGCGGTAAATCGTCAATACACGATCTGCCTGCCCGTCTATCCAACGAGCGACTTGTCATCCGCGGTTCGTCTTGCTGGTCTGCTTGCCCAGCAGGGTCCACAGCAAGGCCACCATGGCCATGACCCAAACAATGACCGGGCCGGAAGGCAAATCGGCCATGGCAGAGAACATCAAGCCACAGGCATAGCCCAGGGTACCGATTATCCACCCCTGCAGGAGACCAGACCAGAATGCCCGTTTTTGGCTGGCCAGCGCCGGCACAATCAGACTGGTGAAAACCAGATAGACGCCCACCAGTTGTACGGATGCGGTAATGCACAAGGCAAAGATGAAATAAAAACCGAAGCCCTGGCGAACACCCGGAAAAAATATCCATGCCAGCAGCAGTGGGCCGTAGAGCAGGGCGGTACTGATCAGTTGCCGGGGTTCGGCCCAGAGAATCTGCCCGGAAAGCAGTTCCTGGATATGTTCTCCTCCATGGGGGTTATGGGCAATCAACAACAGACTGCCGGTCGCCGCCATGACAAAGACAATGCCGATCAGCGCCTCCTGAATATCCGGCCAGCGTTGTTCCAGCCAACCCAGCAGCCAGGCACCGCCCAGGGCACTGCCTGCGGCAGCCAGTTGAGGACCCCAACCATGCAAATCCCAGTCATTCACTTGTGCTGCCAACATACCCAGGCCGGCGATCTGGGCAATGGCCAGATCAATGAATATGATGCCTCTGCGCAATACTTCCCGTCCCAGAGGTACATGCGTGGCCAATACCAGGGCGCCCGCGATGAATGCGGGGCCGAGGATGGAAAGATCCAGTGCCTGCCAATGAATGGTCATCACGGTTGAGCCTTCAGGAGACGGTTGATGGTGTCTTCATACAAGCCATACAAGTCATCGGCTTCAGGGCTGCCACCTACCGTAAAGGGCAACATAACAGCAGGTATCCCGGTTTGTTTCTCTAACCACTGCGCGGGTTTTGCATCCATGTAGGCGGCATGGATGATGGCCTGTGCGGGTTCATGGCTCAATCGGCTTTTCAGGCTGGCCAAGTGCCCGGGGCTGGGAGGAATGCCGGGCTTGGGCTCCAGTTCGGCCACTTGTTTCAGGCCCAACCATTTTTCCAGATAGGGCCATTGCCGATGATGCACCACAATCCGCATGCCTCTCAATGGTTGTGCCTTGGATTCCCATTGACGGATTGCAGCCAGCCACTGGTTCCTGAATTGTTCCAGCCGCTGCTGGTAATCATCACGGTGATCCGGGTCCAGTTGGGTCAGACGCGCACTCAAGGG
>JALWTZ010000331.1 GCA_026993285.1 Lysobacterales bacterium
ACCGATGCGGCAATGGGCAACAGGGGCGCTTCATTCCACACCCAGCCTTCCACCGTCTGCTCCAGCACGCCGTTGTGGTCTCCAAGACGCACCCAGTAATTGCCCCGCTGGTCGCGGATGATCCGGTAGATTTCATTGCCTTTGCGCGTGAGAAACTCCGGCACATTCCGAGCCGGAACAAAACGACCATCGTGCCATTGCTTGAGCCCGTCGGTGGTGCCGATGACCAACTGCCCGTCCAGCCAGAAAGGCACCACATTGCCCGGAGCAAGCCCGTCAACCTCTGACCATTGCCGAACCTCGCCACTGGCCGGGTCATAACGATAGAGCTTGCCAATATTGCCACCGGCCCAGACCCGGCCCTTTTCATCCTCCGCTACGCGGTGAGCCAGGTCATGGGTCTCCACCAGGTGTCGGCTGGCCCAACGGCCATCCGCCTGCCGTTCCAGCTGGACCAGGCCATGTGACCCGATACCGTAATAGCGGCCCGGAAAGCTCCGGGAAGCCACCAGATGCCAGCCAAAGAGCATCTCGTGCAAGGGTTTTTTCCAGTGCAATCGCCACTCCGCATCCACCTCCGCCAGCCAGAACCCCCCTTCCCGTGCCACCAGCAATTGATGGTTATCCAGAGCCAATGCCCCAAAGGTTTGCCCGCTGGATCCCGGCAACAAATCCAGACGCGGACTCCGCTCCAGTGCTGTTTGATGAACCCGAACCAGCCCATCTGCGACCAGCAAGGGCGCATTGCGAAACAGCAGTAACTGATCCACCCCGCCGATTTCATCACCGGCCTGGGGCAAGACGCGCGTCAATGGAGACGGCCACTGTAGCCGCTGCAGGCCATTGTCCCCCACTGACCACAAACCACCCTGATCATCCGTTCCCACCGCGGCCTGCAAGTTGCTGAACAGGCCGTCTTCCCGGGTCAACCGTCGCAACAGGTGCAAGTCCGGGCCAAGTAACAGCAAGCCATGGCCAATGGTAGCCACGGCCACCGATCCATCCGGCAACAGTTCCGCGTCGTAGAGAAACTGATCACGCAACGGGCCCTGAATGGCCTCGTCTGCAGCCTGCAGGCGCCCCTTGTGCAGCCACCACAGACCATGATGACGGGAAAACAGCAGGATGCGGCCATCCGGCCAGTCCAGGGCATCTCGAAAACGCACTTCCTCGGGAAAGCGCAAGACAGGCCTGAGCTGCAGGGTGTCGGGAAAGAACTGAAACAGCTGCCCCTTGCGGTTGCTGACCCACAAGCGGCCACCGGCAGCCACCAGCATGTCCAGCTGGCCATCCGGTTGTTTCAGATCGTGCACCTGCTGCCCATCCCAGACAAACAGGTGTTCCTCGGCAAGAAAAACAACCCATTGGCCCCAGGAAACGGTATACCAGATATCACCAAAGCGTTTCTTTTCTGCTGGCCAGTCGGCGATCAAGCTTTGCCATTGCAGATGCCGGCTGGCATCCGGCCTGAGAACCAGCAGATCCGAGGTGGTACCCGCGTACAACAGGCCTTCATGAAAACTGAAATCGCGCACACGAGTCTCATTGGGCAATTCATACTTGTGCCAGCGCACGCCATCGAATTCCAGCAAGGCACTGCCATTGCCCACATAGACCATGCCATTGGGCCCCTGCATGACCTTGCGGTTGGCCGTATGGATTTTCAGTTCGGCCCTGGACCATTGCGTCATGAACGGCGTGCCCATGCCCGGATCTGCCGCCAGTGCACAACCCCAGAGAATCCAGGCCAAAATTGCAATCAATCGGATGCTCAAGCATGTTCTCCCCTGTCCTGTCATTATTGTAGAGCATTTGCGCAAAAACGAGCCATCGAAGCCGTCGATTGTTCACGGAACTGGCGGCCACAGCCGGTTCCGGCTTAGAACGCATAAACGGCAATCCAGGGAAAAACCACAACTGGCGCACAGCTTCAGCACGCAACCCGAACCCGGCGGTAAAATTCTCCCATTGAACCTGTTATGCTTGTCCCCGGATTGAAAGGAGCATCAACGACCATGAAACATCCCTCCATCATCCTGCTCACTCTGATGATGCTGTGCGCCACCGCTGCCCAGGCCGCCAAGGTATACAAATGGGTGGATGCCGACGGTCGCGTACACTACGAAAGCACACCACCACCGGTAGACCAGTACCAGACGCTGGACATCAAGGAACCACCGCCCAGCCCCAAGCCGGAACGGCACTTTCTGGACGACAAGCCGGCAGCAGATGTATCGGAAGGCGATCAACCCAACACGGAAAATCTGCAACCCGATCGGGAAGAAATCGATCGCAAGCGCAGGGAAGTGATGCGCTACAACTGTGCGGCCGCCCGCAAGAACAAGATGACCCTGATTTCCTTCCGCCGCATCGAGATACCCGACGGCCAGGGCGGCAAGCGCCGGCTGACCGAGGAAGAACGGGACGCCAAGCTGCGTGAAGCCGAGCAGCAAATCAAGGAATTCTGCAAGGGCAACTGAACCCTTCAGGCTCGGGCCTGAGCAATCTCCCGGGTCAATGGCATGGCAATGCCCAAACGCTCCGCCTGTTCCAGCACACGCTGCAGCCGCGCCGGTGCGGAACGGCCCATGCAGGCATGATCGGGGTCGGCAAGAAAAGCCTGCTCCATGCCCTCCAGCAAGGCCGCCTCATCCAGGGTTGTGCCGGCAAGCGCCTCCTGCAATTGCAGTATTTCTCGCGCCAGTGCACAGGCAAAATCCCGATGCTGCGCCCAGCAGGTACCGGTGGTCCCACCCTGGCGCAAACCGCCGATATTGGTGGTGAGGATATACAGGTTTTTCAGCACCAGTTCCTCCAGCAATGCCTGCTCACTGGGCAAAATCCTCGCTTCCAGCCCCACCGCCTGCAAGGCATCAGACAACAACTGCGCATGCGGGCCAAACACGGGTGACGGCAGCAAGGGCAACGGCCCCTTGCCCGGCTTTTTCTCGAACCAGACCGACACCACCGTAGGCTGCTCCAGCCCGGCCTGTTGCCAATGCATGGGCAACAATTCGTTCTGCAACAGCAGCAGGCGATCTTTCCACCAATCGGGAACCTGACGCAATACCGCTGGCAAGGCCGCTTCTCCCACGGCAATCACGACCAGAGCGGGTTGCGGATGTGCCTGAGCCACTGCTTGTGGATCATCCCCGCGATTGACCGGAACCACCGGATGGCCCAGGCGCAGAAACCCCCGGGCCAACACGCCACCGATTTCCCCCACACCCCAGAGTATGACCGCCGGTTTCATATGTCTTCCTCTTGCCGTTTTCTTTCATTATCCCCAATGCGGGCGATCGGCGGCCATACCACCTTCTGCCAGACGCAAACCCTGCAGGCGGTACCAGGCCTGGTCCTGCCTGCGTGCCCCCGGCGTGCCAGCCAACAAACGGCGAATCTCCAGCAGAAGCATGACATGGGCTGCCCGTTCCGGCACCGTTTGCCAGCGCTTGCGCAACGCCACGATCCGCTTGCGTGCCTCGGCCACTTCACCCGCTTCCAGCCAGTGCAATATTTCATGGATTTCATTTTGCATTGTTGTGCTCCTTCATGAACGGACCGTGATTGCACCACAAGCCGGTCTCAAAACCTGAGACCCTGACTTTCGACCGATGCAAAGTAGCCTCACCTGCACTACCATCGGCGCACTATCCGCTTAATTTAAGGAAGCGACCCCATGAAACGCATGCTATTTCTACTGCTGGCTGCTGTGTTCGCCAGCCAGCCGCTCTGGGCGGCCAAAAGCGAGACCGAAATCGACATTCCCTACCAGTCCTTCAAGCTGGACAACGGCCTGACCGTGCTGGTGCATGAAGACCACAAAGCGCCCATCGTGGCGGTCAACCTGTGGTATCACGTGGGCTCCAAGGATGAAAAACCCGGCAAGACCGGCTTTGCCCATCTGTTCGAGCACCTGATGTTCAACGGTTCGGAAAACTGGAACGACGA
>JALWTZ010000332.1 GCA_026993285.1 Lysobacterales bacterium
TTCCGGTACGTGACCAGCGCATTCTCATCCTGGGTGCCGGCGGCGTGGTGCGCGGCATTCTGCATCCACTGCTGGAGCAACAGCCGGCCAGTATCCACATCGCCAACCGCACCCTGGATCGGGCCCGGTCGCTGCAACAGGCCTTTCGTGGCCCCATCGAAGCCGTGGGCCTGGATGCATTGGCATCACTGGGGGCTTTCGATCTGATTCTGCATGGCATTTCCGCTGCTCACCAGGGCAGCCTGCCTGACTACCCGCCCACGCTGGTACGGGATACCAGCCGCTGTTACGACCTCAGCTATGGCCGTGCAGCACGCCCCTTTCTGGACTGGGCGCAACAGGCCGGGGCCTTCAAGGCTACCGATGGCCTGGGCATGCTGGTGGAGCAGGCCGCCGAAGCCTTTCGCCTCTGGCGTGGCGTACGGCCCGCCACCGAGGATGTGCTGCGCGATCTGCGTACCCTGGATCTCTAGCAATCCGCCCTGCCCAGCCTGCAACTAGAGCAGCTCATCCCGCCTGGGGCGGAATGGGCCCGGATTCCAGCCCAGTACCTTCCGGGTTTCCGCATCATCAAAACACAAATCCTGCTGCTGGCGCTGTAACATCGCGTAGGCTTCGGGATGCCACCAGCGCAGCGGCTGCAACATCCATGCGGGCAGCGGGCACAACCGGCCACGGCCCACCTGCTGTCGCACCCGTTCCAGCATTTCCCGGTAACTCAAGCATTCTCCACCGGCCGCCACCCAGCCATGGCCGGCCGCCTGGGGCAATTGCCGGCAACGCCGGGCCAGCCAGGCCAGTTCGTCGGCATGTACCGGCTGGCGCATCCCCCGGGCCGGGGACTGGCAGGGCACGCAGCCATATCGCATCAGCCAGCGAGCCACCCGTTGCAGATTGCGGTTGCGACCTCCATGAACCAGCGTGGGGCGAATCAGCACCCACTCCACCCCATGCGCGGTACACCACTCGCGCAGGCCCTGTTCCGACTGCCGCAGCCGCTCAGCCAGTTGCCGCTCCCTCGCACTGGGGCTTTTCGCCTTGCTCATGACACTGGTGCTGCTAAAGGCCACCACGCGCCGCAGTGACGGCAGGGCCGGGGCGCGCCGCAAGGCGGCCACGCAAGCATCCAGCGGCCCACTACTGAGGATGTAAGCACAATCCGGCAATGGGTCCTGATACAGATCCAGCTGCAACCAATCCGGTTTTTTCCGGCGGCTGACGCAACGCAGCGGCCCTTCTGCCTCAGACCACTGCGTCACTATAGCCTGCCCGATCTGGCCACTGGCCCCGAGCAACAGGGTTTCAGCGGCGGACACCCTGCCACCCCAGGCGCAGTTTCAGCGCCACCCACAGGCCATGCAGCTGGATGAAGGCACGGGCGGCGCTTCGCAGGCCCCACGGCCAGTCATCGGCCATGTGCCGGTTGAAATAGCGCAACATGCCGGCATGCTTGTGCCGCTCCACCGTCGCCTTGGCACAAGCGGCCGTGCCTTTGCGGTGCATCACCTGCAGGTCGCCATGCCATTGCACACAGTGGCCCGCGGCTTTCAACCGGGCAAAGAGGTCCAGATCCTCGCAGTGGAGAAAATAGCCTTCATCCAGCCCCCCCAGGGCCTGAATCACTGAGGTTTTCAAGCAGACAAAAGCACCGGACACCGCCTCCACGGTTTGTATCCCTTCCACCGGCCCCCGCAGATTCACTCCCTGATCCAGGCCCAATAGCTCCCGCCACAAGCGGCTGAATGTGGGCAGGTTTCTTCGGCTGGCCCGTTGTTCACTGCCATCGGGGTTGACCACCCGTACACCAGCGGCCGCACAGGGGCTGTTTTCCATGCGTTTCATCAGTTTCCGCAGCACTTCCGGTTGCAGTTCGCAATCGGGGTTCAGCAGCAATACCCAGGGTTGCCGAACCCCTTGCAGCGCCTGATTGACCGCCACCGCATAGCCCCGGTTTTCCGGGTTCTGGATCAGCTCCACCGCGGCGATTTCTCGCACCCCTTTCAGGCTGTCATCACTGGAGGCGTTGTCCACCAGCAACAGTTGCGCGCAGTGCCCGTTCAGCTTGTCGAGCAGTGTTGCCAGCGCGCCACCGGCATTGTAATTGACGATGATGACCGCCAACGGCAAGGGCTTGTCGGCCATCTCAGCGCCAGCGTTTCCACCAGGGCCGGTCTGGTGTTTCCTTTTCCCTGGCGGCTGCCTTCAACTCGGCCACTTCCCGGCGCAATGCTTCCAGTTGCGCCTCGTAGTCCTTCAACACCTTGCCCGCGGCCATGTTTCGGCGTACTTCGTCGTCGTAGTGCCGGTATACCGAGGCCTCTTCATCGGTGAACAGATGCACGTCGACCAGTTTGGGCAGCTTGCCATTGCCACACAGGGCCAGTTCGTACATGGGTTTCAGACATTGTAGCGGCCTCAGGGTTTTCGCTTCATTCAACACAGCCAGCCCACCACGTTCAATTACCTTCTCCAGCGGCCAGATTGTGGAACTGAACATCAAGCGCTGGCCCCAGAGGCGAACCTGGCTGAACTGCCTGGTGAGCAGGCTTTCGAATTCCTCCCGGTACAGTTCGCGTACATGGTAGGGGTTGTCGTAGCCGGTTTCGTCGCTGTAGTGTTTCTTGTCCGGAGAGGAGATCAGCAACAAGCCTTCGGGCCTGAGCACCCGCCTGATTTCCGCCAGCATGGCTTCCTGTGCTTGCAAATGCTCGATGGTTTCAAAGGAAACCACCAGATCAAACTGTTGTGCTTCAAAAGGCAACTGGCTGGCATCTCCCTGCCGGTAGCGCAGATTGTCTCTTTGATAACGCTGACTGGCGTGTTCGATGGCCTGTGCGTCAAAATCCACACCCGTGACCTGCGCGGCTTCATAGCTTAGTAGATGGCTTCCATAACCTTCACCACAGGCCAGGTCCAACACATCCTTCCCGCGTGCCAGCGGCAGGGCGAATACATAGCGGTGCCAGTGTTCGTACCACATCTCCCGCACGCATTCGGGATGGAAGCGCTCGCCGGTAAACTCCAGATCAGTCATGCCATTCATGCTCCAGGCGCACACAGCCCAGTTCCCGGGTTTTGCCATGCACCTGCAATTCCCTCTCCACCGTATCGAACAGGCGCACGCCTTCCGGGTCCATGGCATGGGCGCGTATCGTGTACAAACCAGGTAGCAGTGGCAGGTTTGGGAATCGCAGTGTGCAGTGATACTCCTGTTTGCCCGTGGCCCTGGGGTGGTATGCATCCATATCCGTGGTAATCCCATAGACCGGTTGTCCATCGCCCGTCACGATGCCTACATTGACATTTGGCGGGCGGCCATCCGGTGAATACAGCTTCATCGCCACCTCCAGCCTTTCACCACTGTTCAGGTCAACCACGGGATCTTCACTGCCATTCAAGGCCACACTGCGCAGGCGCCAGACTTCATCCTCGCCCTCTGCCAGCGGCATTGCGGTTTCCGGGCGCTGTTTCTTGCGGTGCCAGGCCAGATATGCCTGGGTGACGCGTGAGACATCCCCTTCCAGCTGAATGCGGCCTTCGTGCAACCAGACCGCCTTCTGGCAGAGTTTCTCGATATGGTACATGCTGTGTGACACCAGCAGCAGGGTACCACCCTTTTTCAGATAATTTTCCATCCAGCGGATGGATTTTTGCTGGAAGGATTCATCACCGACGGCCAGTACTTCGTCGGTGATGATCAGGTCGGGTTCCACCGCAGTCATGACCGCAAAGCCCAGGCGCACCACCATGCCACTGGAATAGGTTTTAACCGGGTTGTGAATGTGCTCGCCAATATCGGCAAAGGCGATAATTTCCGTTTCTTTGGCGCGAATCTCGTCACTGCTCAAACCGGCCAGACGCGCGGCCATGCGCAGGTTTTCCAGCCCACTGAATTCCGGGTCAAATCCCGCACCCAGCTCGATGAGCGCAGAAAATCGCCCTCTGGTTTGCAACTTGCCAGAGCTGGGATGCAACACACCGGCGATCAATTTCAACAGGGTGGATTTCCCGGCACCGTTTTCACCGATCAGGCCAACGGATTCTCCCTTGCGAACCAGCAGGTCGATATCCTGCAAGGCATCATAACCCTGCTGCAAAGCGCCGTTACGCAGAATCTGCCACAAGGCCTTCCAGCGTTCACTGTGCCTGTGAACATCCGGGAATCGCTTGCCCAGTCCTTGCGCTTGAATCAGCCATGACATCAAAGAAAATCCTCTAGCCAAGGACTGGCCTTGCGATATAAATACCCGGCAAACACCACCAGAATCATGACGAACAAGGCCATCCCTAGATCCCACCAGCCTGGCTCAAAGCCCCCCTGCAGCATGGCGGCACGAAAACGGCTGACGAAATAGTGCATGGGATTCCACTGCAACCATTGCCTTGCCCTCTCCGGCATGATCCATGATGAGTAGAGGATGGGTGTCAACAGAAACCAGAGCATGATTAGCGGAGGCAGCATTTCACCAATATCCCGTATGAACACGCGAAGGATGGCCAGTACATGCCAGACCGCCAGACTGAACACGGCCAGCAGAACCCAGAGCATGGCTACCGCCAACCAGTCAGGTGCGGACCAGGGTACGGTTCCACTCGCCAGCACCATGGCACTGACCAGTATAAAGCCCAGGAAATGCACCACGAAGATGCTCATTCCCTGAGCAGCGATGGGTACCCAGAAAGGTAAACGGACCTTCTGCAACAGCGATTTATGATCCAGCAACGCGGCGCTGGCCTGGGTCATCGATTCACTGAAAGCCAGCCATGGCCACAACCCCATGGCCAGAAACGGCATGAATGCACTTTTCTCTTCCACCGGCAAGCGCACCTTTAGAATCTGATAAAACACATAGTAGTAAATCAGAAACAACAAAATTGGGTGCAGAACAGCCCAGAACAGCCCCAGACTGTTCTGAAAAAAGCGGGCCTTAAGGCTTCTGAGAAAGTGATCCTTCCACAGTAGAAGGTTTGGGTGCATGTTGCTGAAGGAAAGCCTCAAAGTTTTCAGGATAGGTCTTGATCTTGCTTCGGTCAACGAGCCTGGACCAGATTTCCAGTCTTTTGCGCTTCAACACATCGGCCTTGACCTTATCGATATAGGCTTTCCTGGCCTGGTCCCAGTTGGCTAAATCGCCCCCATGGACCAGAAAATGTTCCATGGCAATTTGTTCCAGCTTTTCATCCGTCGTCACTTTGGCCAACTGTTGTTGCAACCAGTATTGGGCCAGCCACTTGTTTTCTTCCAGCTCGAATGCTCGAGCTTGGCCCTTGCCCTTGAACCATGCTAACAAGCCAGTCCGGCCTTGAACCATTTCTGGTACATTCATCTTTTTCTTGATGTTGTCCAGAAATGTCTGGTATTCCGGGCTTAGATAAACCTTTTTACGGTCAACTTTCTGGCTGGCAACTGCATCGTACAATATACCTTCCAGGGCCTGTTCTACGCTACTGCGTTCACCCAGCAAGGTCTGTTTTGCATCTTCCGGTACGGCCCAATATCTCTGTACGACATCCTCGCCGGTCAATGTGATTGAACCGTATTCCAGTAGCAAGGGTTCACTGGCGGCTTGCGCCAGTGAACATAACAGCCATATCCACAGCATCAGTTTTCAATCGTGTCCACATTGAAGCCACAGGTCCCAGCCGTACATGTACTCGATGTAGCCAGATTATTGGGGTCCGATGCATGGACCACATTCAGGTAATACGTCTTGTTCGGATCCAGCAAGCAACCAAATGTCTGTGCTGCACTGGGCGTTCTGTAATAGAAAGTCAAAATCCCGGTGGAGTTCGACGTCTTAACACATGCTGGGCTCAAGCTCGTTCCCACGCTACTGCCCGAACCACCAAAATCACCCGGACATTCACTGATGCTAACAAGCTTGGGTGCAATATTAAAATATGCGGTATCCTCAAAAAGGATTTGTCCACTATCACCATCCACAACGGCAGCCGCTTGCTTGTACTTGTATTTACCGTTGTCTACTCCAACGTCTGCGTGTGACGCGTTTTTCTCCAATGGTGTAAACACGCGCTGACCGGCCTGCCCCCAGGTGCTGGTATCAGCCGGAATCCCTGGATTGACACTGTTGCAGGCTGCCGGCAACTGCGTGGCGGTTACCGATACATTGACGGTTAAGGATGCTGTTCCACCCTTGCCATCGTCCACCTGAACAACAAACTGTGCCGTACCTGCAGTCCCACCGGCAGTATATGTCACGGTTTTACTAGTGCCTGTTCCAGATACGGATGCTGTCCCCATTCCACTGGTGGGCTGAGAAGCAATGGTCCAGGTCAGCGTATCACCATCCGGGTCAGATGCACTCAGATTGATGCTTTTGCTGCCTGAAACGCTGACGGATCCAGCATCATAAGGACTAGATTGTGCAAAGGAAGGCGCCTGATTGGTCGCACCCCCAATCGCGCAACCCGGTGCAGTCTGGTCGATCACGAGAATCAGGTCACCGCTGTTACCCGCGGTAACCGTTACCCCTGCCAATTGCTGATCACCTGCCGATGGTGCCACCGCTGCAGCGGTCAAAGCGCAATCCCCAACGGTATTACCATTACCATCCACGATAATGGCATTAACGGCTAATGCCAATGTTGGGATCGCAATCATACTCAATGTAAAGGCGTGCTTCAGTCTCATGGTTCACCTGTTTTTCGTTCTGCGCACACTATAGGCCGGTTACATAAATCTGGTGTTAAAAAACACGAACCCGCGTATCGCTTTCACTGCCTTGTGATCTGTTGCACATTTTTACATAAAAAAACGGGCGCCGAAGCGCCCGTTTTCCCGTGCTTGTATACCCTGAAGAGTTACAGGATATTACGTGTAGCACGATGCGGGAACAGACCCGTGTAGTTTGCGGTAGCAGCAGGATCTGCATCCACAAACTCCTGTACCATGAAGCCGGTAGCAGGCAGTCCGTTGTAGTTCACACCAAGATCATCAGTGATGACATTGGCTGGGTTGACGAAGTTGATCTTCATCCAGCCGTTATCACCCGGTACACCGGAAGTGTCCACATTCTCACTCAGATTGGAGGACAGTGCATTGGCACTGTTCAAGGTGACAATGCTGGTCTCCCAGCACAGCTGCGGGCCAACCACGCCAGGCTGCGGCGGAGAGAAGTCCACGCCACCGGTACCCGGTGCATTTTCTTCACGATCCCACAACTGGATTTCAATATCCTCACAGGCACCTGCGGAAGTCAGGGCAGCTGTGAACGGTGAGGAAGCGGGCGCACCGTTATTGGGTACATAGAAACGCTTGGTGGGGAAGGTCACCACCCAATCGGTATAGGCCGTGATGCCACCGGAGGTTTCAGAGTTCCACTCGTTCATGATGGAGTCATGCATGATGGTTGCACTGACCGCATCCGCACCCGGAAGCGCAGAACCAGTCCAAGTGGAGCTCACCACAGCACCACCGTTGAAGACCACGGAAGCCGGTGCCGCACTGGCCAGAGAAGGTGTCAGCGCACCGGGACCCGTGTGCAAATTGGCAGCAGTGAAGTCTTGCAGAGCCAGCGCATTATAGGCCGCATCGGAACCCACGGCCGGATCAATGATGCTCATGCCGCCGAAGAGGGAGCCATCGTCCAGGCTGGCGATATCATCAGCCGTGTTGTACACACCATCGCTCCAGTCAGCAACCATGTAGGCGCAGCTCAGGGGCTCGCCACCAATGTGGGTCACGGCAGCAGCTCCGGTAGAGGTCAGAGTCGCCATCTCGATGACTTCCACATAACCTTCACGGGTACGATCCAGAGAATTGTCTCCAGCTGCATCACCATTGTACTGGAAGTTCCGGAAGTCTACTGTACCACCGAAAGAACGAACGATATCCGGTACAGTACAGGAACGATCGGCCACAACCAGCTGACCACCGGTACCGTTGTCCACGATGGCCCCAGTCCACACATCGTAGGGGGACAGGTACAAGTTAAAGTCGAGCACTTCCTGAGAAGCCTTGCCTTCGATGTAACGAACCTTGACAGCCTTTACAACGTCAGCAGTGTTCACGATGGACATCAGGGACAACTGACCATCACGCACGGTGTAGTACGGATAGATCAGTGCTTCACCGATACCATCGGGGTTCACGTTTACAGCGTTGGAGATACCAACCATACCCACGGTGCCGACCAGTCCGGCCAACAGGGCAGTGGAAAGGGTATTCTTTTTCATCACCACACTCCTAAAAGTTATTGAAATTACCAGCCGCACCACGGCGGCTTTACCTACGCAAGGCATCGCAGATGATACTGGATCACCAGTGCATTGACAACCGTTTAACCACAATAAATCACATGCAAACCCGTGACGGCGTTCACGGAATGTTCGACATCATGCCGGTCAGCGCTTGGGCACATAGTACCACTGCCCATCCTCGTCCATGAGCCAGTTTTCCGTGATGGGTGCGGGCACTTCCACCGGCGGCACACCCGGCACGCGCGGCTTGACGCGGATCTGCAGGTCCACCTTGACCTTGCACACCCGGCCTGTACATTCGGCGGAGAGCACATCGGCACTGAGCCATTTCACTGGCTGGCGTTCCACTCTTCTGGCCCAGGCCTCTTCACTGTATAGCTCACGAAAACCGGGGCTGAGGTATTGATAAGCCCTGGCATAGTCCTTGGCGAAAATAGCCTCCCACTTGGCCTTGGAGCGGGCCAGCACGGTTTCTTCCGGGGTTTTTGGCGGGTTGGGCGCACAGGCGGCCAGCAACAGCATGGCCAGAAACACACTGGCATTCCGGATTTGCATTGGTTTCATTTCTCATCTCTCCTGTTGAACTGTATGGGCTTGATGCCCTGGAATTTTTTCTGGTATTCCTCGGTGAGTGTGCGCGCGTCCTCGATGCTGCGCACCACCGTGGGGGTGATAAAGACAATCAGCTCTTTCCTGTTATTGGTACGCCGCTTGCTGCCAAACAGGTTACCCAGTATCGGGATACGGTGCAGGCCCGGTACACCACTGGCGCCCAACCCTTCCTCGGTACTGATCAACCCACCCAGTGCCAGGGTCTCTCCGCTTTGCACGGCCACCTGGGTTGTGACAGTTCGTGTGGAAACAGTACGGTTGCCATTGACATCGGCGTTGTCCTTGGGGGAACTGACTTCTTGGGTGATTTCCATGAATACCAGTCCACCGGGATTGACCCTTGGCGTCACGCTCAGTTTCACCCCGGTGTTGAGGTATTGCACACTGGAGTAGGAGCCCACGCCACCACTGGGGTTGAAACTGGTGGAATTGACCGGAATCTGGTCGCCCACGTTCAGATTGGCTTCGGCATTGTTGATCACCGTCAACGAGGGTGTGGAGACCACACGGGTCTTGCCGGTAGACTCCAGCAGACTGACCACCGCCTGCACATCCGGGCCTGTCCAGGAATAGAACGCTGTGGCTGCATCCGCAGCCGGGCCAAAAGCGCCCACCAGGCCGGATTGCTGGCCCCCGTCAAAAATGCTCTTGGCCGTGCCATCATCGATGGCATTCTCGAAAAACCAGCGCACGCCGTGCTGCAGCTGCCCCTCCAGGCTCACTTCAATCACCTGCGCCTCGATATGTACCTGCAACGGCACTTCATCCAGCCGCTTGATAGCAGATAGAATGGTGTCATATTGCGAGGGTGTGGCACGAATTAACAGGGCATTGTTTTCTTCCACTGCCGTGATACGTATGTCATCACTCTGGACCACGCTCAAGCCCCGGCCACTGGTCTTGGAGGGGGTGCTGGTTTTTCGGTTTTTCGACTTCTCCTTGCCCACCTTGCTGGTGGAAGTAATCTTGGCCGGTTTCAGCCCTGGGGTTACGCCCCCCTGATTGCTGCTTCCGGTGCGACTGCCGGTGGACTTGCCTGTAAAGATCTGGCTCAGGGTATCGGCCAGGTCCGCTGCTTTCACATTCTTGACCGAATAGACATACAGGCGGGTACCGGCTTCACTGCCGCCTCGATCCAGACGGCGTATCCAGGTTTCTGCCTGGTTGAGATAGTCCGGTTGCGGCGTGATGACCACCACGGCATTGAGCCGCTCCAGTGGCAGAAAGCGAAACATACCCGCCAACGGTGTGCCCGCACCTTCGCCAAAAAGCTGTTCCAGCTCCGGAATGAGCTTGCTGGCCTCCACCACATCCAGTGGAAAAATACCCACCGACATGCCCTTGAGCCAGTCCACATCAAAAATCTCGATGGTTTTCAGGTAATTGGCCAGCTCGGCACGGGTACCTCCGAGAAAGAGCAGGCCACGGGTGTTGTCGGCGGAGATCACCGCGCCATCGCGGGCATAGGGCTTGAGCAACTTCTCCATTTCCGACGGGGCGATGTAATGCAGCGGCACCGCCTGCACCTGGTAGCCACGTACGGCGGCTACCGACCCCATGCGAGGCGTCAACTGACCCTTGATGGCATTCTTGATGGGCAGCACGGTATAGCGGTTCTCATGCCAGATCAGGGTGGCATTGTTCCAGGCCAGCAGCATTTCCAGTATGGGCATGAGCTGGCCGGCACTGACCGGCCGAGCGGTAGAGAAGGTGACCTTGCCCTTCACTCCGGGAGCAATGACATAGTTTTCCTGCATGATGTCGCCCAGAATGACCTTGACCACTTCCTGCAGGTCCTGACCCTCAAAGTTGAGCGTCATCTTGCCCTCGACTTTCGGAGGCTGCGGGTTCCGGCGTGCTGCGGCTTCGTTAATGAACACGCCTGTACCGGGGTATTTTTCCGTCTTTGGCGGGGGGGGCAATTCCACACTTTCACCGATGGCCTCACTGCCTGTTGGCAAATCGTCCAGGCTGTAATGGGGCCGTTCATGGCGAGTTTGTGCATCATGCTGCCGGACCGGCTGCTGGGTGCAGCCACTCACAACCAGCCAGGCCAACAGGGGCCATACACGCCAGGAGGCGGATAATACGGTAGCGTTCACTCTGTTCATTGCTTCTGCTTGCTCTTGTTTTTGGCCCGCTTGCGGGCAGCTTCTGCTCTCAGTCGCGCACGGCGTTCCGCCACCTTGCGCCGAATTTCTTCCGGGTCCAGGCCAGAAGCGGTCTTTTTCTTCTCGCTCTTGCTTCCAGTCTCGCCGGTTTTCTTGCCGGACGGGTTCTTGGCCGTCTTTCCACCCTGGGTCGCCGGCAGGGGCTTGCCGTAGACCTGCAGCTTTACTTCTTCTTCCCGACCGGTGCGCGTCTGGACAAAACGCGCCGATCGTGGATGGATTTTCTCCAGCTTCCATTCGCTCAAGTCTCCCTTGAGCGGCTCGCCTTCCCGCACCCGCATGGAATGCTTGCCCTTGCTGTCTTCCAGCAGGGCGATACGATGCTCGGGCAGCAGAATGACCCCGCGCAATACCACTTCCAACGGCTGTGGCGGTGTGTTGTTGACGCCATCGCCACCTTGACTACCGTTTTGCAGGCCGTTGTCAGCGATTTCCACCGGTTTGCGATCAGGATTGAACAATGGCCGCTGCAGCACGGACTCGAATTCACTTTCCGGCGGCATGGCAAGAGGCCGCAATGCCGGCAGAGACCAGTCACTCTGGCGTGGTGGCGCCTGTGGCAGTTCGGGTGGGCCGGACAACTCTTGCCAAAGCAAGCCACCGGCCAACAGCACGATCAGGCCAATCAGGATCATGCGCAGGGGGCGAAACGTCATGCGGCATCCCCCCTGGCAGCCACTTCCGGCTTGAGATAGCCACGCATTTCAAAACGGATATCCAGCGGCTGCAGCTTGCTGCCCTTGCCACCACGCCGCGGCCGGCGGTAGACCTGCCGGGAGATTTGCAGGTTGTCCAGCAGAATGGCCGGTGACTGGCTTTCCAGCGCATGGAAGATGGGTAGCAACGCCTCCAGTTCGCAGCGTAGCCGCACTTGTACGATGACTGCCTCGTAGGGCTCTTTCTGGCGGCTGTGCTTGTTCTGGGTGGAAGTGACCTGGCAGCCGCCCTGGGCCGTGGCGAGTTTTTTCAGCCGCGCGGTGAGATTGGCGGCCGCACGGTTGAAATCGGTTTCCGGCAGGAACAGATCACTTTCCTGCTGCAGTTGCCGCACTTCTTCCAGCCGCTGGCGCAACTGCGGAATCTCCGCCGCGCTCTGACGCAGGCGTACCAGCAGTTTCTGCTTGCTTTCCACATCCTGCTGCACTTCGGAAAGTGCACTGAAGTAGGGATCGAGCAGAAAAGCCCAGATCAGTACCAGCACAACAGCCAGCAGCATCAGGGCCAACGGCCCGCCCTTACCCTTTTCCGGCAACCACTGCATCATCGTTCTCCAGCGGGAAGTCCGGGGTCAGCTTGATATGAAATTTCTCCTTGTGGGTCAGACGGTCTTCGGTGATGGCACCGACGATTTCCGGTGATTTCAGATGGGGCAGCCGGTCGAGTTTTTTCAGCAGCTCATTGGCGGAAACCGCCACGCCCTGAATCTTGAACACCCCCTTGTTGTATTCCATGCGCTGTACCCAGGCATCATCCGGCAGGGCTTCGGTCAGTTCCAGCAGGGCCTGCAGCATCAATGGGTGTTTCAGCTTGCGGTCATGCAGCCAGCGTGCCGATTGCACGGCGGCATCCAGTGATTCACGAAGGCGGGCGGCCACGGCGGCCTTTTGCCGAGCCTGGGCGATATCCTCGTCTAATTGCCGGATGGTCCGTTCGCGCTGGTCGATGGCATTGAAGCCCAGCAAAAAGACCAGCACCGCCACCACTGCGAGCAACAGGCTGTTGAGCCGTCTCTCGGAACGGTCCACCGTGGTCTGGCGGTCTTCCGGCAACAGATTGGCACAATCCTCCAGCCCCTGAACGGTGATACCGGCCAGCGGCAACTGCCAGGGCTTGAGTTGTTCCAGCAGATTTTCCAGCCGTTGGCGCGGCACCAGCACCAGTTCCACACCCAGCAGGGCCGATGCCGTATCCACCTGGCGTACGCAGGCATCGAAGATCACCTGATCGGCCTGGAAGGGTGTGTGCCGATCCATTTCAAAACGCAAGACCTGCCGCAGGTTGTCGCGGGCGGCCAGCGGCAGCTTCAGCGGACGACGCAAGACTTGCGTGGGCAGCAGCTGCAACCAGACTTGCAGATCCTGCTCGCCCTGGGTTTCCAGCCATTGCCGGGCCATGGGTGCAGCAGCTTCCTCTCGCAGGTCCAGTTCACCCAGTGTCTGGGTGGATTCCGGGGTTTGCAGCTCCCAGCGGAAGCGGTGTTCATCCAGCTGGATGACCCACAGCTTGTCGGGCAGCAGATGCAGTTGCTGCTTGAGCCGGTCGGGCACCAGCGCCCACAGCTCACCCAGCCACCAGTCCAGAAAGACCGGCAGGCCGCTGCGTTGATACAACAGGTTCAGGCGGCTGGTGAGTGTGGCAGGCATTCAGTTGGCGTCCGTCTTGTCTTTTTTCAGTCGCAAATAGCGGAAAGGTCTGCCCTTGAGACCACCACCCTGGCGGATGGTTGCATAGACTTCCGTCCAGGTGCCGTTGGGCAGGGTCGCGCGCGACCGGATACTATACGTGAGACCTCCGCCCTGTGCCAGCGGTTGCGTACCGTCCGGCAAGGCGGGTAACGGTTCACTACCGGCAACCACCTGATGACGCTGTTCCACATACTGCCGCGCCAGTTCCGGGTCCATGCCCGGCAGCAATTGCAAGACCTGCGCCGGGGCAAAGGCCGGGTTTACATTGGGCCGGCCGGAATGCACGGTGATGGCCGGCTCCAGCTGTTGAAACAGTCGCCAGTTCATCCCCAGCACCTGCTGCAACTCGGCAACGGTGTCAAAGGGGGCGTTCTTCGGACCATAGGGCAAACCAGCAGCCGCGTATTCATCGGCCTCGGCACCATCGAGTCGGGGCAGGTCATCCGAATCACGGTAATCCAGTATGGCCTGTACCAGGGCGGTTCGTTCCGATTCTTCCAGGTCGGTGTTGAATTCCAGCAGCCGCTCCAGCATCTGTTCATCGGCCAGGTTGATATCAATCAGGCCGGTCTCGTCCCGAACACGCACTTCGATTTTCATATCTTCCAGGTTGAAGGTATAGGCACGGCCGTCACCAAACCAGCGTTGTTCCAGATCCGGATTGCGCAGCTCGATCACCGCGCGGTGAATGCCAGCCTCCGCGGCCAGACGGGCACGGGTGCTATCCACCAGGTTGCGGGCCTGCAGGCTTTCCGTGCGGGCCAGCAGCAGATAGCTGCCCACGACCACGGACAGCAGCACGGTAATCCACAACACGATGATCAGGGCCACCCCGCGCTGGTATTTCATGGCCTGGCCGTTCCCATGATCATCGGTCGTACCACCCGCCGACCGGCAGCGGTATCCAGCAGCGGTACGGCTTCAATATCCGGCCAGTGCAGATGCTCGTCGGCCGGTTCCAGGCGAATGGCCACCATCACCGGCAACAAGGTGGCGTCTTCCCAGCGATCTTCCCAGTCGCCCAGCTCCCCTTCCTCGTCCAGACCGCGATATTCGAAACGCACGCGGCGTATGCCGGAAAACAGCAGGACCGGTTCGCCTTGTGGCGGTTCGACTTCGTCATCCAGCAGATGCAGGGGGTGAAAGTTGAACAGGAGTGCCCGGCTGCCATCCGGCGCGCGGTCCAGATAGATTTCCTGTACCTGTGGCCCACCCTGCCCGAGGTAGCCGGGCATGTCGGCCACGAATTGCATGCGATCGGGCTCACCGATGAACAGCACCGGCTTGTTGTCGTCGTCCATTTCCATGGCCAGTGGCAGCATGCGCCGCAATTGCAGGCGGATGAACCGTTGCGAGGCACGCAGATGATTGCTGGCCTCAATGGCGGCGCTGCCGCGCTCGGCCACCTTGCCGCCGGCGCGCAGGCCCGCCCAGGCCAGTGCCATGATCAAGGCCAGCAGGGTGGTGGCCAGCAGCACTTCCAGCAGGGTAAACCCCCTTTGGTTCCGCTGCGGATGAAGAAAAGCCTGGCCCGAAT
>JALWTZ010000333.1 GCA_026993285.1 Lysobacterales bacterium
CACCCTTGCGCACATTGTCGGCCACAACCCACAAATTCAGCCCCCTGGGATGGGAAATGTCCTTGCGAATCCGGCTGACAAACACCGGGTCCTTGCCCGCCGCGTGCACCGCCGGTGACGCAAAACCACCGCGCTCGCGTTCGTCCAGCACTTCCACGCCGGGCGAGTTGCGCAGTAGTTCGCGGATGGTATCCGGGTCGGTTTCCTCTGCCGTTTCGATATGCACGGCCTCAGCATGGCCGTAGAACACCGGTACGCGCACGGCGGTGGCGTTGACCTGAATCTGATCGCTGCCGAGGATCTTCTGCGTTTCCCAGTACATCTTCATTTCTTCCTTGGTATAGCCGTTGTCCAGGTATACATCGATTTCCGGCAACACGTTGAAGGCAATGGGCTGGGGGTAGGTGCTCGGCGTGACTTCACGGAAGTTGAGCTTGTCCGCCGTTTGCCGCGCCAGCTCTTCCATGCCGCTTTGCCCCGAGCCGGAGACAGCCTGGTAGGTGGCCACGTTGATACGCTCGATGGTATAGCCCCGGTGGATGGGCGCCAGCGCCACCAGCATCTGGATGGTGGAACAGTTGGGGTTGGCAATGATGTTGCGGTTCTTGTAGCCGGCCATGGCCTGCGGGTTGACTTCCGGCACCACCAGCGGAATGTCGTCCTCGTAGCGGAAATGAGAGGTGTTGTCGATGCAGACACAGCCGGCCTCGGCCGCCTTGGGCACGAATTCCGCCGATACGCTGCCACCGGCGGAGAACAGGGCGATGTCCACCTGGGAGAAGTCGAATTCCGCCAGGTTTTCCACCACCAGGTCCTGATTGCCGAAGCTCACCAGCTTGCCTTCGGAACGGCTGCTGGCCAGGGCGTGCACCTTTTCCACGGGAAACTTGCGCTGGTGCAGGATGTCCAGCATGGTCTCGCCCACCGCGCCGGTGGCACCCACCACCGCTACCTTGTATTGCTTGCTCATGTTTGTACTCTCGATTGGTATCAGAAGGAAAAATCCGGTCGTTGCAGGTGGCCGCACTGGGCCCGGTCTCGCAGCACATGGTCCACCAGCACAATGGCCAGCATGGCCTCGGCAATGGGCACGGCGCGAATGCCCACGCAAGGGTCGTGCCGCCCGGTGGTTACCACCTCCACCGGCTGGCCCTGCACATCCACCGAGCGGCAGGGGATGCGCAGGCTGGACGTGGGCTTCACCGCCATTTTGGCCACCACATCCTGGCCGGTGGATATGCCACCCAGCACGCCACCGGCGTGGTTGCTCAAGAAACCCTCCGGGGTCATCTCGTCGCGGTGCTCCGTGCCTTTCTGTTGCGCGGAGAGGAAACCGTCGCCAATCTCCACGCCCTTGACCGCGTTGATGCTCATCAGGGCCGAGGCAATATCGGCATCCAGCTTGCCGTAGACCGGCTCGCCCAGCCCGGCGGGCACCTTGCGGGCCACCACGGTGATTTCCGCCCCGATGGAATCCCCACTCTTGCGCAGCGCGTCCATCCATTGTTCCAGCGTCTCCACCTTGTCCGGGTCGGGGAAGAAAAAGGGGTTCTGCTCGATGGCGTCCGCATCGAAGCGTTCCGGCACATGCGGACCGATGCAGCTGACCCAGGCCTGGATTTCGGTGCCGAACCAGAGGCGGAGGATTTTCTTGGCCAGCACGCCCGCGGCCACCCGCATGGTGGTTTCGCGGGCGGAGGAACGCCCACCGCCACGGTAGTCGCGCAGGCCGTACTTGCGGAAGTAGCTGTAGTCGGCATGGCCGGGGCGGAAGCGGTCGGCGATGTTGCTGTAGTCTTTCGAACGCGCGTCCCGGTTTTCGATCAGCAGGGCCAGGGCCGTGCCCGTGGTGCGGCCATCGAACACGCCGGAAAGGATACGAATCTCGTCCGGCTCCCGCCGCTGGGAGACATGACGGGACTTGCCGGTGGCCCGCCGGTCCAGGTCCCGGCGGAACTCGCTTTCCTCGATGGGGATGCCGGGCGGCACGCCGTCGATGACCACGCCGATGGCCGGGCCGTGGCTTTCGCCAAAGGTGGTGATGGTAAACAGCTTGCCGAATTGGTTGTGTGACATGTTCAGTGCTCTTCGCGTGTTCGCAGTGCCGCCGCAATGGCCGGGCGGCCCGCCAGCAGTTCTTCCCGCTGAATGACAGCAATGCCGCTGCCGCCGTTTTCCAGCGCGATCCAGACCAGCGGCAACTCGGGCAACAACTGCTCCAGAACCGGCTGAGAGTAGCCCACTTCCAGAAAAAGCAAACCCTCCGCTTCGAGATAGTCCGGCGCGTCATGCAGGATGCGCAGGGGCAGGTCCATGCCATCGTCCCCGGAAGCCAGCGCCTCTGCCGGTTCGTGGCGGAACTCCGCCGGCAGGCTGGCCATTTCCTCCGCGCCCACATAGGGCGGGTTGCACAGGATCAGATCATAATGGCCCTGTAGCGCGGAAAAAGCGTTACTGCACACGGTACGCACCCGCCCTTCCAGGCCATAGGCCCGCAGGTTTTCCTCCGCCACGGCCAGGGCCTCGCTGGAAAGGTCGGCCAGATCCACATCCGCCTCGGGAAAGGCCAGTGCGGTGGCAATGCCGATGCAGCCGGAACCGGTGCACAGATCCAGCACACGCTTCGGTGGCTGCCTGAGCCAGGGGGCAAACCCCTGCCCGATCAATTCCGCAAAGGGTGAACGGGGAATCAGCACCGCCGGGGTGACCTTGAACTTCAGCCCGGCAAACCAGGCCTCGCCCAGCAGATAGGCCACCGGCACATGCTGCTCCACCCGCTGGCGCAACAGTTCGCAAACCCGCCTGCGCTCCTCCCGGCTCAGGCGGGCATGAGCAAAGGCCCGCCATTGTTCCGGCTCCAGCGACAGCGCCCCGCCCACCAGCCACCAGGCATCGTCCAGCGCGTCCACCGTGCCCTGGCCCTGGGCGGTTTCCGCCGCCTGCATGCGCGACAGCGCGTAACGCACAAAATCCTCCAGGGTTTTCAACCCCTTGCATGGTTGCTGGCTCATGCGCACCTGTTTTACGTTTCCAATGGCGTCATAGTGTATATTGCCGCCAGTTCAATCACCTAGCTGTGTCATGAAAAAATCCCTTTCTCTCTGGTTGGCCCTGGTACTCCTGCTTGGTTCTGTGCTGCTGGTCTGGCTGGCCCTGCAAACACCACAACAGACGGCCCCGGCCCTGCAAACGGCCCGGCTCTTCCCCAGCGCCCGCCCCGTGGCCCCTTTCGAGTTGGTGGATGAAAACGGCCAGCCCTTCACCCCGGCCCGGCTGCGGGGCCAGTGGAACCTGCTGTTCTTCGGCTACACCCACTGCCCGGATGTCTGCCCCGGTACCCTGGCCAAAGCCGCGCAAATGATGAAAATACTCGAGCAACAGGGCGGGCCACTGCCGGCTGTCTGGCTGATCTCTGTTGACCCGGAACGAGACAGTACGGAAAAGCTGGCCGAGTATGTGCGCTATTTTCACCCGGAATTTCACGCCGCCACCGGCAGCGAGGCCGCGCTCAAGGCCCTGAGCCGCAACCTGGCCGTGGTCTATTTTCTGGGTGAAAAGGATGAAAACGGCAACTACGAAGTCGATCACAGTGCCAATCTGCTGCTGATCGACCCCCAGGGCCGCTTCGCCGGCATCATTCCGCCACCACACCAGCCGCAAGCCATGGCCCATGACCTGCGCAAGCTGATGGGCAAGCAGCCATGAGCCCGTGGCTGGAAAAGGCGCTGGCCGGCCTGCAATGCGTTCTGCCACACCATGCCCTGTCCCGGCTGGTTTTCTGGCTGATGCGCTGCCGCTTTCGCCCGCTGAAAAACGGGCTGATCCGCCTGTTGAGCCGGGTGTTCAAAATCAATCTGGAGGAAGCCGCTTCGGACAACCCGGAAGACTACCCCCATTTCAATGCCTTTTTCACCCGCGCGCTGAAAGACCATGCCCGCCCCGTCGA